>JBFFNY010000001.1:0-21286 GCA_041562955.1 Desulfurivibrionaceae bacterium
ACCCGTGACAATGTGGACCGGACACATACCAATGGCCACCAGAAATTCAGTCATGGCGATGAGCTGATCCGGATCACCGGCCAGCGCCACCTTTTTCTTATGAAAATACTGGTGCATGTCGGAAATCATATCCACCAGCTGGCCGCGCTCCATTTCAAGCTCTGCAGGTACGGAAACCCCTGCGACCTTGCGCAGCGCGTCGATAAAACGGTCCGTGGCCTGGAGTCCAAAGGGCATATCCAGCACCGAACAGGGAACCTTATGGGCCTTATCCAGATAACGGGCCGCATCAGCGGAACACCACTCACCGAGGGCCAACGTACCGATGGAGTCACCGGTGGACTGGAGCTCGGCCACGGTGGTGCCGCCGTCCGGAAACATCTTATACTCGCCGGAAAGCGGGCCGTTGAGTACGCCGGAGGTGTCGGGGAAGAGGATCGTTTTCACCCCGACCATGGTTGTCATCCGCTTGAGCTCTTCCATATCCGCCGGCTCAACCCAGCCCGGAATGATATTCACCTTACCGTTCTTCTTGCCGGTCGGATCCGCCATACCGGCCATGGCCGTGACCATGCTGGAGAAACCCGTGACATGGGAACCGGAGTAGCTCGGCGTGGAACAGCTGATCACATACTTGCCCTTCGGGATCTTGCCCTCAGTCTCTGCCTTTTTCTTGATCTGGGGCAGATCGTCGCCGATGGTCTCAGACAGGCAGGTGGTATGCACCGCAATCACTTCAGGCTCATAGACCGTGAATATATTGTTGATCGCCTGGAGCATATTGGACTGGCCGCCGAACACCGAGGCCCCTTCCGTGAAGGAGCTGGTGGATGCGGAGACAGGCTCCTTATAATGCCTGGTCAAGGCACTGCGATGATAGGAGCAGCAGCCCTGGGAACCATGACTATGGGGCAGGCATCCGTGGATCCCCAATGCCGCATACATGGCGCCGATGGGCTGACAGGTCTTGGCCGGATTAATGGTCAAGGCCTTGCGCTCCGTTATTTCTTTGGGTGTGTGTCGTAATAGCATTTTCAAAACCTCTATTGTTGAGTTAGATGCAAGATGTCAGGGGGGTAAACGAAGGATCTTCCTCCATGATTTTCACACCTGACACCTCACCTCTAACGTCTCACGTTCTAAATTTATTCCCAACCATAGGTCGCGGATAACTGCGGATCTTCCTGCCAGGGGGCCTTCATATAGGACCACACCTTGGACCCCACCAACCGGTCAATCTCTGCATAGAAATTAACGGCGCCCTTGAAACCGGCATAGGGACCGCCGGAGTCGTAACTATGGAGCTGCTTCATCGGCACCCCGGTCTTCTGGATGGAATACTTCTCCTTGATCCCGGCACAGAAGATATCCGGCTTCATGATTTCCACCAGCTTCTCCGCCTCATACTGATTCAGGTCATCAATAATGAGGGTTCCCGCATCCATATCCGAGGCAAGACCCGCATAATGCTTGAATTTATAGCCAGCATCCTCCAACGCCTTGATTTCCTTAGGCGTCTTGCGGGGCTTGAACCGGGTCGCATCCGCTTCGACTTCAAGTTCTTCAATATTACGACTGTCCGCATCCAGCTTGATGTTGGGAATGACCTGGCGGCCTTCATAATCATCACGGTGGGCAAACTCATAGCCGGCTGAGATGGTCTTCATCCCCATCTCGTTGAACAACCCCTGGTAATGATGGGCCCGTGAGGCTCCGACAAAGAGCATGGCGGTTTTTCCCTCAGTCCGGGTAAGCACATCCGTGCGGGCCGCCATCACATCCGGCATCTCTTCAGCAATCACCTTCTCCACCTGGTCGACAAGCTCCTTCTCGCCGAAATATTCGGCAATCTTGCGCAGGGACTTGGCCGTGGATTCAGCGCCGATAAAGTTGACCTTGACCCAGGGAATGCCGTATTTGGTCTCAAGCATGTCAGCCACATAATTGATGGACCGGTGACACATGACCGCATTCAGATCCGCTGTATGGGACGAGGCAAAATCATCATAGGTGGCGTTGCCTGAGAAGGTCGAAATACAGGTAATCCCGCATTTCTTGAAGATCCGGTCAATCTCAAAACCGTCGCCGCCGATGTTATACTCACCCAGCAGGTTGATCTTGTACTTACCCGGTCTCACCGTGTCATTCTCACCAACGATATGCCTGAACACCTGATTGTTGGCGATATGATGGCCGGCAGACTGGGAGACCCCCTTATACCCTTCACAGGAAAAGGCGTAGACATTACAGTCACCGAACTTCTCCTTCATATTCTTGGTCACGGTATGGATATCATCACCGATCAACCCCACCGGACAGGTGGCAAAGACCGCAATGGACTTCGGATGCAAGAGGTCATACGCCTCCTGAATGGCGGCCGTAAGCTTCTTCTCACCTCCGAAGATGATGTCCTGCTCCTGCATATCGGTTGAGAAACAATAATTGATATAGTTCTCGCCGTCGGGACCGGCATCCGCCTGGTTCCGGCGGGTCAACCAGGCATAAAAACTACAGCCGATCGGGCCATGGACGATGTTGACGATGTCGCGGGTGGGCCCCATGATAACACCCTTGCAACCGGCATAGGTACAGCCGCGCATGGTGATGATACCTGGGGTGGTCCGGACATTGGCCGTAATTTCAGGCGTCTCGTTTTCAAGGGCCTCGTTAATCATGATCTGCTTGGACCGTTTACGGGCGACCTTGGGCGGATATTTTTTCAGCAATTCCGCTTTGACATCGGCAGGATCCCACTGCACCATTTTTTTCTTGGTTGTTGTTGCCATTTTACTACTCCTTATAGTTAGCACTCGCCTGCGAATGGGTTTCCTGCTCGATCTCATGGTCCTACCCGAACAAAAAATCGCATCTCTAAACAGACGACCAGTGCGGCGTTTTCAAATTCTTCTCCAAAAAGCCTCAAATCAGGTGATGGATTTCTCGCCTGTCTCACCGGTTCGTACCCGGACCGCATCTAATAACGGCAGGACAAAGACCTTGCCGTCACCCGGCATGCCGGTCTGGTTCGTATTGATTATGGTATCCACGACGCAATTCACCATGGAGTCTTCAACCACAGCAGTGAGGAGCCGTTTCGGATAGAGCTTACCCTTTTCACCAAGGAGGGCGGCGGCCTCCTCATGCCCCTGTTCTGCGCCTTCAAGGATCTGGGGGTTGACAAACCCCTTGCCGCGACCCTGCGCCTCATGGGCGAAGAAGGCGGCCACACCGCAGTCGGTGAGTGCCTGCTTGGTCTGGTTCATCATGTTTATCCGCACGACAGCGATGACTTCTTTCATGCCGGCACCCCCTCGGAAGCTGCTGCGGTCTCCTTGACGCCGGAGCTGATGGTGTAGGACTCCTCAACTTCACTGACAAAGATCTTGCCGTCGCCAAAGGCGCCCTTGCCCTTGGTCCGCGCCGTATCCATAATGGTGTTAATAACGAACTCCTTGTCTGCACTGTTCACCACACTCATGAGCATCACCTTGGGCAGCTCATCATAGGTGACATCACCGATCTTGATACCGCGCTGTTTACCACGGCCGGCAACGGCATATTTGGTTACAGCAGGAAAGCCCGCATCCATAAGGGCAGCCAAAACGGCATCTGCTTTTTCAGGACGAATAATTGAACGAATCATGATCATCATAACTGTATCTCCAACCTGCCGGCCCGGCTCTTGCCGGGCCTGACATCTGTATTTTTAGGGTAAAAAAGTCTGATCGAATACCTTACGCCGCTTCCATCAAGCCGTACTCCATGAGCAGCTCTTCAAGCACCTCGATCTCCATCGGGGTAGGAATAACAAAATCCTTGTTTTCGTCGATGGCCTTGGCCAGTCCGCGGTAGACATCCGCCTGCGGGAGCTCGGGATTCCACTCGATCACGGTCTTCCGGTTAATCTCTGCGCGCTGGACGTCATTGTTCCGGGGAACAAAGTGGATCATCTTGGTGCCGAGCTTTGCGGCAAATTTCTCGATCATCTCCGCCTCGTTGTCCACCGCCCTGGAGTTACAGATCAGACCGCCCAGCCGCACCGAACCCGAGGCGGCAAACTTGACGATACCTTTAGAGATGTTATTGGCCGCATACATGGCCATCATCTCACCGGAGACCACGATATAGATCTCTTCCGCCTTGCCATCACGGATCGGCATGGCGAAACCACCGCAGACCACGTCGCCGAGTACATCATAAAAGGCATAGTCCAGCCCCTCACTTTCCTCATAGGCGCCGAGGGACTCCAGCATATTAATGGAGGTAATGATACCGCGACCGGCACAACCAACGCCTGGCTCAGGTCCGCCGGACTCAACACACCAAGTGCCGCCGTATCCGAGCTTGCGGATATCCTCGAGTTCAACATCCTCACCCTCCTCACGCAACGTGTCCAGAACCGATTTCTGGGCCAGCCCGCCCAGGAGGAGACGGGTTGAATCCGCCTTGGGATCACAGCCGACCACCATGACCTTGCGACCGAGTTCAACCAGTCCCGCTACGGTGTTCTGAGTTGTTGTAGATTTGCCGATTCCGCCTTTTCCATAAATAGCGACTTTTCTCATACCATCCTCCTCATTGGATTATCACGGGCACCTTCCTCTTAAAGATGACCCTTATTTTCTTTCTGCTCCGTCATGAAACAAAAATTACCGTTTGTCTTTACTCAGGAGGTATTTCAAGGGCTGTGCCATGGCCGAATATTTTTTACATTTCCGGTCTGGCTGTGGTCTACAGGCCGTGGGCTCATGAAAAGGGTGCACCGAGCGTTCCCCTCTTTTGGTGGCTTTCTCGACATTTTAGAAGCACATCTACAAAAAGGTAGATTCCCCTTGATAGGAAATGACGGCAAAAACAGCGGCGGACCGGGACAGGGAAGGAACGTGGTGCAAATGGTCGCAAAATTGCATTTAAACCAGGCAAGACAACATCAATATCATAAGGAGGTCCCAGACCATGCTCCACCCATCCCGACCCTACACCATGCTGAAATTTTCCATCCAGCTCTATGACCGCAACCCGGCTGAACTTACGCAAGAGGAATACGAAATAGTGCAGCAGCACACCGATGCCGAATGCAGTCTGCAGGCAAAGATCCTCGCCAGTGCTGAACGCGGGGACGTAACCGTGCCGGAACAGGCCGTCCTGGATGCGGCAGACCTGCTTGCTGCAAACTATCCCTCTCCAGAATTATTCGAACAGGATCTCAGGAAGAACGACATGGACCGCACCATTCTCGCCGCCGCCCTGGCAACGGAACTCACGGTGAAATCCATCATGGGTCTGGTCGCGGGCAGGGCAAAATCCGCCAGTGGAGCACGAGTGGCGGAACTCGTAGGTCATGCGCAGAAGGAGGAACCGGAGCAGCGGCGGGTCCGGCATATCCTCATAACCATTAATGAGGACTTTCCGGAAAATTGTCGACCTGAAGCACAGGGGAGAATCAGCACCATTCGCGATAAAACCATGGTGGATGGTGTTGAGTTCAGCGGCCTGGCGCAGCGCTACTCCGAGTGCCCCTCCGCCCTGCAGGGCGGATCCATCGGCCTTGTGACCCGTGACCGCATCCACCCGACCCTGGCCGAAACCCTCTTTGGTCTGCAAGCCGGGGAGATCAGCGAAATCGTGGAATCAGATATGGGATTCCACATCCTGCTCTGTGAAGAGGTGGTTCCGGGTAAAACCATCCCTGCAGCAGAGATCCGGAATGGAATTCACGCAAGGCTGCTGGAGCAGGAGCGTAAAAAAATGGTGCGGAGATGGTTGAGCGAGCTCTGAACAGAAAAAAGAAGTGGTGCAGGTGAACCAGACCGGAGGAGGGCAGGCCAGGGCTCCCCTACTTGATCTCGGCGGCAAATCGCCGCCGAAGCCGTTCAATCCGGCGACGATTGACGCCGAAATCGGAATACCCCACCCGGGAGCCCGAACGGACATGGATGAGATTCGTTTCCGGCTCAAGCCGCAATTCAAGGTCATCCTTGAAACGCAGTATCGAGGAGGTGAACACCGCGTGCAGATACGTGTCATTGCGGAGGACAATGTCCCCGCCGAGAGCAGCGACCACCTCTTGCGCCACAGTCCAGGCCCGGGCCGCTTCACCATCAAACACCAGGGGGGCGATCCAGGCGGGGGAGTCCTGATCTTCACTGCAGTGACAATTGGGCGAGGCAGGACAGGGGGAGAGATGCTGATGGGCCTGGGGCTCAGACTCCACGGTGTTGATCGGAGAGGCGGATCCCCCGCAGGAGGTCTGGAGTGCACAGAGCATGAATCCTATGAACAGGAATGACGAATAGGCCATCAGAAGACCTCCCTGCCCTGACGCGTCACGGGCCGAGCACCCGGGCAAGGGTTGCCCGCAGTTCTTCGATCTTAAACGGCTTCGGAACTACCCCGACAAAACCATAATCACGGTAATGGGCCATGATGGGATCATTGGCATAACCACTGGAAACAAGGCCCTTGACCTCCGGATCCAGGCCTCGGAGTTGGCCCAGGGTCTCAAGCCCTCCCATACTCCCGGGAATCGTCAGATCCATAATCACCGCATCAAAGGGTGCACCCCTGCGGCGCTCCTCTTCATACCGCTCCAGAACCTCATAGCCCGTCGAGGCTTCAACCACCTCGCAGCCGATATATTCCAGCATCTCGCGGGCGGTTTCCCGCACACAGAGTTCATCATCCATGATCAGAATCTTCCCCTGAACCAGACCATCGCCATCCCCCTGCCCCACCTCAGCATGCTCTTCGTTAAGACTGGCCGGCAGATACAGGGTGAACTCCGCGCCCTTGCCTGGTTCGGAGTCCACCAGAATCGCGCCACCGTGATTCTTCATAATGGAGTAGGACACCGCAAGCCCCAAGCCATTGCCTGTGGATTTACTGGAGAAATAGGGGTCAAATATTTTATCCCTGTTCTCAAGGGGGATCCCGCATCCCTGGTCGGCAAAGGTCAACTCCACATAGTCTCCCGGAGCCAGAGCTGGAATCGTGCCGGCGTCCAGGGTTACATTCCTGCCGGAAATCACCAATTGCCCCCCATCAGCCATGGCCTGATCCGCATTGATCACCAGATTCTGCACCACCTGACTCAGCTGCCCTTCATCCACATCAACCGCATGGAGATCCTGGGCAACATCATAGACCGCCCGGACATTGGAGCCCCTGAGAATAAAACATGCCGATTCTTTCACAAGACTCGTAATCGAGGTGGTCTTCTTAACCGGCGACCCGCCCTTGGAAAACGTGAGGAGCTGCTGGGTCAGTCCCGTGGCCCGCTCCGCAACCCGCTCCGTATTGTTGAGATACCTGAAAATATTGCTCTCCGGATCGACATGACGTTTGGCCAGAGAAATATTACCGAGAATGGCGGTGAGAAGATTGTTAAAGTCATGGGCGATACCGCCGGCCAGGATACCCAGGGATTCAATCTTCTGGTTCTTGAGCAGCTCCTCTTCCATCTTTCTCTGCTCGGTCACATCCCGAAAGATACACTGGGTGCGCACCGGTTTATTATCAACAAATTTACACTTGGCATTCCCCTGAATCAGAACACGCCTGCCGTCCTTACCGGTAAACACCGTATCAATATACTTCACTTCAGGGGAAGAGATGACCTTACTGAAGGTCTCCACACAATGGTCCTGGCAGTCCGGAGAGATGAGCTCAAAGATGGACAACCCCTTGTCAATGTCTTCCTCACTATAGCCGAAGGTTTCCCGCCAGGCCCGATTCACAATGAGCAGCTTGCCGTCCGGGGCGACCACCTGAATCAGATCCGTGGCATTTTCAAATAGATCCCGGTACCGCTCTTCACTTTCCTTCAACGCCTTGTTGCTTATTTCCTGCTCCGTGATATCCCGAAAAATACCCGTCATGGCCACAGCCTTGTCACCCTTGAACGTGGTATTACACCGGCCTTCCACCTGAACTTCCCGCCCGTCTTTGGCGATGAATACCGTGACATTGCGACTGATATTCACGCCCTTCAGCAGATCCAGAAAAATAACACCACATTTCCCCTGACAGCTCGGGGCAACGATGTCCATCAGCTTCAGTTCTGCAATTTCTGCATCCGAATACCCCAGCGTCTCTTTCCACGCCTCATTGACAAAGATAAACGATCCATCAGGAGTAACACTATGGATCAAATCGGAGGTATTCTTGGTGAGCATCGTGTACCGGTCGGCATCGACCTTCAGCGCGGCAAGGCGCTGATCCCGCTCAGCGATACCCTTCTCCAGTTCCTTGATGCGCTCCATGAGCCCAGCGTCTTGGTTCACCTCTGTCATTCCTGCTGCTCCTTCTTGCAAAACATTATTTTGATCCGATATCCAGACGGAACATCTCAAAAACACAATCCAAATTTTATGCTGATCAACTACGAAAAGACAAGATTTAAGATCCCCCGCCTGCAACTTTCTCCCCCCTGGCCGCATTGGGAAATAAAAAAGATGACAAATTTGTACAACAATAGCTGGCCAGTCATACAAAAAGGTATCATCCCATCCGGACATGACCGGTAAACAGGGCAAACCATGAGCGGTACGGTTCTTGCTCTGTCATTATGCAAGCGTCATACGGTTCATCATGACCCAGGATAAACAGTCAACCCATCTCCCCTGCGAGATCGACAGAGAAAAACATGGAACACGTAAACAAGTCAGATCGACCCGGCCCCTATCCCCCACCGCTGCCACATGTGGAAACCCTCAAGATCAAGGCCCTGGCCGAGGTGTGCAAGCTCATCGGCTCCGTGGTCCACCTGGACACCACCTTGAACCGCATCCTGCAGGTACTCCACGACATCCTTTCCATGGAACGGGCCACCCTGGTTCTCTTGGACCAGAAGCGCCAGCACCTTGCCATAAAATCATCCTACGGCCTCACCGTGGAGGAGGAACAGCGGGGGATCTACGGGTTATCCGAAGGCATCTCCGGCCGCATCTTCCAGACCGCCGCCCCCTGCGTGGTGCCGGACATCACCACTGAACCGCTCTTTCTAAACCGGACCGGCGCGCGCTCGGCCAACAAGAACGGTGTGTCGTTTGTCGGCGTACCGGTCCTGGTGGGCAACATCCCCGTGGGTGTCCTGAGCGTCGACCGGCTCTTCGGCCCGGAGGTTTCCTTTGAAGAGGACATCAGCTTTCTCGATATCGTCGCCACCCTCATCGGCCAGTTTCTCATGCTGCACCATGCCATCAATAAAAAAGAACAGAAGCTGGTGCAGGAGAATAAATCGCTGAAGGTGGAACTGCACAGCCGTTTCAACAAGCATTACATTATCGGCAGCTCAAAACCCATGCAGGAGGTGTTCTGGACCATTGAGAAGGTCGCGCCCTCCCGCGCCACCGCGCTGCTCCTGGGTGAATCCGGGACCGGCAAGGAGCTTGTGGCCCGCGCCATCCATGAGGCCAGCCCGCGGAAAGACGCCCCCTTTATCAAGGTGAACTGTGCGGCCCTGCCTGAAAACTTACTGGAATCCGAGCTGCTCGGTCACGACAAGGGCGCCTTCACCGGGGCCACAACTGCCAAACCCGGACGGTTCGAGATCGCCGACGGCGGCACGATCTTTCTGGACGAGATCGGTGAGATGCCGCTCCTCCTGCAGGCCAAACTCCTGCGCGTTCTGCAGGAGCGCCAGTTCGAGCGCATTGGCGGCACGCGCACCTTGACCGTGGATGTGCGCGTCATTGCGGCCACCAATGTCAACCTGGAGGAATCCGTATCCCGCGGCCTGTTCCGGGCGGACCTCTATTACCGGCTCAACGTGGTTCCCTTGACCCTCCCGGCCCTGCGGGACAGAACAACAGACATCCCCCTTCTCCTGGAACATTTCCTGGAGTCCAGCAACAAGCGCAATGACAAGGAGGTCGTTCTGGATCAACCCACCGTCGACTACCTGACCAGCTACGAATGGCCGGGGAATGTCCGGGAATTGCAAAACCTCATTGAGCGGCTGGTGATTCTCGCGGACGACGAGGTGATCCGGACCGCTGACATCATGGAACACCTGAATGTCCGGCCGCAGATGAGACGAGAGGCTGCACCGGAATCAGATCACACCTCCGGGTCACCCACCCTTCCCGCTCAACCGACCTCGCTCAAAGATCTTGAACGCCAGGAAATTGAGGCCTCACTCCGGCGCCACGGCTGGGTGCAGGCCCGGGCGGCACGGGAACTGGGGCTGACCCAGCGGCAGATCGGGTACCGGATCCAGAAGTTCAACCTGGAGAAACCGGAATTTGCCCGGGGATAGCCCATCATAATGGTCTTTACAGGCGATATGTTTTCCTGTACATAACGATAATGGGACAAAAAACACGACATAAAAACGGTGAACAGGCAAAGGATCCTGCTCCGGGGTGGCACGGGAGGGTGTGGCTGGAAGGGAGCGAAGGCACTCTGATCGGCTTCGGAAGGGCGGTACTCCTTGAAAAAATACAGGAGCACGGCTCCATCGCCAAAGCCACCAGAGAGATGAACATGTCCTACAAGCATGGCTGGAACCTGCTGGAGTCAATGAAGCGCCAGGCCGGCTCACCCGCGGTCATAACCAGCCGCGGCGGGAAGCACGGCGGCGGCGCCGTGCTCACCCCCACCGGGGAAAAACTCCTGGCCGGATTCTGGCGGATTCAGGAGAAAATGAAACGCTTTCTGGCGGAAGAAACCGCCCTATGGATGGAAGATGAAAATGAACCCTCGCGTTAGTGACCACCTGCAGCGGCATGGACTCTGGTTCATCCTTCTGCTCCTGTTCGCGCCCCAGGCAACGTATGCGGGGGAGAAATGCATTGTCGGTGTTGCCGTCAACTTTATTACACCCATGACGGAGCTCGTTGCAATATTCGAGCAGCGCCATCAGGTCAGGATTGATGTCAGTTACGGCTCATCCGGCAAGCTCTACGGCCAGGTCACCCATGGCGCCCCGTACAGCCTCTTTCTTTCAGCCGACCATAGTCGACCGCAACGCCTGCACGAACAGGGAATCTGCGGGGAACCCTTTCATTACAGCTCCGGTCAGGTTGTGCTCTGGACCAAGGATCGGTCCATACAGGCCACCACCTGGCAGGAGGCCCTCATCCAGAGCCCGGGGAAAATTGCCCTAGCCAGCCCGGACGGTGCTCCCTATGGTGAAAAAGGCCTGCAGGCCTTACACCGGACCGGCCTGTTCAAACGCATTGAACCGCAATTGACCTATGGCCAGTCTGTGGGCCAGGCCTTTCTCTTTGTCCAGTCCGGCGGGGCGCAGGTCGGCTTCATCGCCCTCTCCCAGGCGCTCTCAGAGACCGGACAGAAGGGGCAATACTGGCCCGTCCCGGAAGCCGAAGGGGTGGAACAATGGGGGTGTATTCCTGTAACGGCACCGCATTACGCCATCGCCCAGAAGCTGCAGGAGTTCCTCACCTCAGAGACGGGCCGACGCATCGGCCGAAAATATGGCTACCAATAACAACGGAACCCTCACCGTTTATTTCAGACTCAACCGGTACTCAGCCAGGAATAGAATAAATGGACTACGCCCCGCTCATACTCTCACTCAAACTTGCAGGAGTCGTCACCTTCGGCCTCCTTATCATCGGTGCGCCACTCGCCTATTTGCTGGTGTTTCTGCCCCTGCGGGGCAAGGTCTTTATTGAATCCCTCCTGGGGCTGCCCCTCGTTCTGCCGCCAACGGTTTTCGGTTTCTTCCTCCTCATCCTCATGGGTCCGGAAGGGGTTGTGGGCCGCCTCCACCAGGTTGCAACCGGCCGCCCCCTCATTTTCACCTTCGGCAGCATCGCCCTGGCCGCCATGCTGCACGGCATCCCCTATGTCGTGCAGCCGCTGAAATCAACCTATTCCAAACTTGATCCACGCCTCCTGGAATCGGCGGCAGTGCTGGGGTGCTCCAGAACCAGCAGTTTTTTCAGGGTGGTCCTGCCCAACTCCCTGCCCGGCATTGCCGGGGCTGCCATCTTGACCTTTGCCCACACCATGGGCGAGTTCGGGGTCATTCTGATGATCGGCGGCTCCATCCCCGGCGAGACCAAGGTGGCCTCCATCGCCATCTATGAATTTGTCGAAGGAATGCGCTACGCCGAGGCGTGGCAGTTATCCCTGGCCCTGCTCGTCTTGAGTTATGTGATTCTACTCGGCTTTAACATTCTGGAAAGGAGACAGCACTATGGCTCTTAAAATGCGCATCCATAAAAAACTCCCCCATTTCAACCTCGAACTGAACCTCCACTGTCCCTCAGGAGAGCTCCTTACCCTGATCGGCCCATCCGGCAGCGGCAAGACCACCGCGATCCGCATCCTGGCCGGCCTTGAGAAACCGGACAGCGGCATTATTCATCTGCAGGATCAGATCCTCTGCGACTTTCAATCCCCCCAAAAAGTATGGGTTCCCACCCGGAAACGGCGCCTGGGGTATGTCTTTCAGGAGGCCTCGCTCTTCCCCCACCTCAGGGTCCGCGAAAATATCAGCTTCGGCTGCAAGGACACGCAGCGGGTTGAGATGCTGCTTGACCTCCTGGACATCCGTCATCTTCAAGACCAGCACCCCCATGCAATTTCAGGCGGGGAACGGCAACGGGTCGCCTTTGCCCAGGCCCTGGCCCCAAACCCGAAACTCCTCTTACTGGACGAACCGTTTTCCGCCCTGGATATCACCACCCGCAAACAGCTGAGGGAGGTGCTCCTCCTCCTCAAGAGTGAAATCACCATTCCCATGGTCATGGTCACCCATGACCTTGAGGAGGCGGCGCTGTTGGGGGATCGGGTTGTGGCCATTGAACAGGGTAAAATGGACACGGACTGGCTGGCTCGCAATACAGCTGTTGATTTTCAGCAAAAGAGTACGTTATGTTCAGGTGAAAAAAAAGCGGCCTGAAAAAACAACACCCCATTCCCTCCCCCATGGATCCACTCCTTATGAAATTATACACAACCCTGTCCGGTTTGCTCTTCTCCACACTTCTTGCCTCAGCTCCCTCGGCCGCAACCGTAGTCTCGGGATGTCTGACCAACGGCTGCCACCAGGACTTAACCAGTTTGAAATACATACATGGCCCCATCGGGGCCGAAATGGCCGGGGCCCAAGGGTGTATCATGTGTCACCTGCCGGCCGGACCGGACTGCACCCCGACCACGGCGGGGCACTTCCAGATCAAAGAGCGCGACATGTGCATCACCTGTCACGCGAAAGGGACCGGCAACCAACACTCCAATGCCAAAATCAACTGTTTGAAATGCCACCACCCCCACGGCTCAACAACCAGTCCCTTCATGCTCCGTTAAAAAAAAAATCATTCTTTGCCAACACCTGAGCCCTTATGCTAGCCTAAGAACAAGATATTCCACAACTATATGCTTTGACACCACCACAAAGTCAGGCCTTTATGACCCATAGATTGTTCAGTCTCTTTAATCTCAAAAGCCTCATTGCACTCTGCCTCTTTGGTGTCGGCATTCTACCCCTGATTGGGCTGGTGACGATAAACCTGCCCACAGTCATCCAAAAGCTGGAACAACTTACCGAACTTGAGCGCGTCGACGAGATCAAAGATCAGGTCGCCCTTCTTGAAACAACCATCGAACATCGCAAGGCCGACCTGCGTACGATCACGGCCCTGCCCGGGGCAACAGATCTCTTTTCCGATGCCTCCACCCGCACCCTTGACCCCATAAAAATAAACCAGCGCATGACCTTTATGTTCCAGCATTGGCTGCCACCGGAACTCGGGGTGAAGGCAATCATTCTGATTAACGGCAGCGGCGAAGTCATGAGCAACTGGGGCCTGGATGCCAACAGCGTGTTGGCCCAACGCCCCCTCGCCGACATCCAGACTCCGGCACAAACCCTGCATGAATGGCACCAGGAAAGCATGAAAGCGGAGCTGAACACGGTCTATGTGGCCGGGGTTGAGCAGGAGTTCGCTGACCAGCACAACCAGCATGCCCACTTTCCCAGACTCATCCTCGGGATACCTGGGAAAAATAAAGACGGCGCCTATGGCGGTGCCATTTTTATGAAAATTTCCCTGGCCTCCTTTGTGAAGAATTTACACTACGACTTCATTGTTACCGGAACCGGCAAGGTGCTCCACCGCTATGAGCCGAACCATAAGCAACAGGGGCCCAAACCCCATACCCATATCAACCCTGCATCAGCCCAGTCCTTATTCCCAAACCTCCTCACCCTGACACCCAACAAATCCCATCTGATTTCGACCACGGAGCAGGGAGAAAAAATCGCCTTTATCAAAATAGTTGCTGACCCACATCAAGACCATACACTGTGGCTGGCCCACACCATGGATATGGGAGAACTGGAGACCTGGATCAATCATTTCCACCTGCGCTTTGCGACCATTGTCGCCGTTCTCGTTCTCCTGATTCTTGTTTTGGCCATAACCTTTGCCAGCAAACTCGAACAGCTGCATAAAGAACTCGTTTCCGGTCTCAGCCGCCTTATACAGGAAAAAGAGCCCATCTCCCTGGACTGGAGCTGGCCTGTAGAAATCAAAGAACTGGGTCACGAGTTACAAACACTGTCCCAGCACCTCATTGAATCAGACCAAAATCTGCGCCAAAACAAAAAATTCCTGGAGAACATTCTCAACGGTATTCAGGATGGCATCTCCGTACATAATCAGGAGTACACCATTCTTAAGACCAATCAATACATGGAAACATGGTTTCATGATAAATTGCCACTGGAGGGGAAAAAATGCTACGAGGTCTTCCATAACCGCCAAACCCCCTGTGAAACATGCCCAACCTTTGAGGCCTTGAGACAGAACGTGCTCCAGCGCAGTGAAATGGTGTGCCACATGCCGAACGAAGCTGATAAATGGCTTGAGGTCTTTGCGTATCCAGTGAAAACCGGCCCTCAAGAAGGGGACCGCCAGGTCGTTGAATTTATCCGTGACATCACAGCCCAAAAGCAGTCCGAAGCAGAACGGAACACACTCCTCAGCCAACTTGCCTTTTCCCAGAAAATGGAGGCCGTCGGGACTCTGGCCGGCGGGGTGGCCCATGATTTCAACAATATCTTAAGTGCCATTAACGGCTACGCCGAAATATGTCTCAAGCAGATGACCGCTGCAGACCCGTTGCGGGATAAAATCAAAATCATTCTTGAATCCGGTCAGCGGGCCGCCAGACTGACCCAGCAGCTCCTGGCCTTCAGCCGTAAACAGATCGTCACCCCTCAGGATATTGATGTCGACCAATCCCTGCAGGGCGTGAAAAAAATGCTCAGCCGGATTCTCGGTGAAGACATCGACATGAACATTATCTGCGCACCGGATCTCTGGCACATCCATGCCGACCTCACCCAATTTGAGCAAGTGATTGTCAACCTGGCCGTAAATGCCCGGGATGCCATGCCCCAGGGAGGCAAGTTGACCTTTGAGGCCAAAAACATCATCCTCGATCAGGACTATGTGGAACGGCATTATGAAATAAAAGCCGGGAGCTATGTCCTCCTCTCTATTTCAGACAATGGCCAAGGGATGGACAAGGAAACCCTGACCAAAATTTTCGAGCCCTTTTTCACCACCAAGAAAAAAGGCCAGGGAACCGGGCTCGGGCTGGCAACCGTCTACGGTATTATCAAGCAGAATCAAGGTGAAATCCTGGTGTACAGCGAACCCGGACAGGGAACCTGCTTCAAGATATATATGCCCCGACATGAAGCCATGGCTGAGAAACAAACTGATATGGCTGTTTCGCAGGATCTGGCCAGGGGAACTGAAACCATTCTCTTTGTTGAAGACGATGAGATACTGCGGACCATGACCGTTGAAATCCTCACCTCCTGTGGCTATTCAGTGCTTGAGGCATCTGACGGCCAAGAGGCCTTATTGACCTGTAAGCGCTACCACGGGCGGATCCACCTTCTGCTCACCGACGTGGTGATGCCCAAGATGAGCGGATCCGAGCTGGCCAGGACGGTTGTCAAATTACGACCTGACATTCATGTTGTTTTCATGTCAGGGTACACCGATGACGCTGTGATCAGACACGGTATCCTGCAGGAAAACGTGCAATTTCTGCAGAAACCCGTATCGCCACTCATTCTCACCCAAACCCTGCGGGCAATCCTGGACAACAGACATACAGGATAACGATCGCCACGAACAGGTTTCAACAACAAAGATCTCAAGACTGGAGATACCAGCAGGACTGGGGAACCATGGATTGAGACAGGATGACCACCTCCTGCAACCCGGAAGGAGACACACCATATGCAGCTTGACGAATATTACAATCTCACCGTTGACGAGTTCCACCGCTACCAGGATGAACATCACGAGAATAAATATGTCCTTGTGGATGTCCGGTTCCCCGAGGAGTATGAAGACGAGCACATCCCCGGCTCCAAGCTCATCCCTTTAAGCGAACTCATGCAGCGCATCACCGAACTTCCTGCTGACTGCGACATCATTTTCTACTGCAACAGCGGCCGGCGTTCACGCGTTGCCGCCCTCTTTGCCACCTCCGTGCCTTTTCTCCAGAAGAAGGTGTACAACGTGACAGGCGGCATTCTGACCTACTTCAACCGCACCCTGCCGGATTATCCCGCCCTTGCCGCTCTTGATCTGGATACCACGATGGAGAATATGCTCTATTCCGCCATGAACCTTGAGCGCGGCACAGCCTTATTCTATAACGCGGTCCTCGAGAAAACAGGGCCTGGTCCCTTTCGGGCCACCATCGAAGAACTGGGACGGGCCGAAGAAACCCACGCCCGCCTGCTCTACAATTTCTGGCAGAAGGATCAAACAGCCCCCCCACCCTTCGCCAGGGTCTATGCAGGACTGCCCGGGGATATTGTTGAAGGCGGCAAGGGGTTGGAGGAGCAACTGGACCGTTTACACGCCCTGCAGGAATCAGCGCCCCAACCGTTGCTTGAGATGATCCTGGACCTTGAATACGCCGCCTATGACTTGTACTGCGCTGTTGCTGAAAAAGTCCGGGGAACGGACATGGAAGAACCCTTTTTATCCCTCGCCCAGGCCGAGAAACATCATATGCGCCTCGTGGCCGAGAGCTTCAGCGCAATCCAGCCTGAACCGTAAAGGTTTTGACAACCCGTCAACCATCAGGACCCAGGCACCACTGTGGCCAGCTCAACAATTTCATGGTCAGCCAGCGGCCGCTGCAGCTCATGCGCCGCCCGCCGCACCCGGCAGGTCAGGTTTGTCAGCAGCACGTCATCGAGACCGGGCAGGCTCAGACGTTTCATCGTCGCCGCAATGGCCCGGCAGCCACTTTTAGAGCCAATGAGCAGTTTACGTTTTGCTCCAACGAGCTCAGGGGCAAAGGGCTCATAGGTCTGCGGATCCACCAGGAGACCCTGGACATGCAGTCCGGTCTCGCAGGTGAAGAGTTTTTCACCGACAATGGGCCGGGCTGAACCAATGGCCCGGCCGGACTCACAGGCAACCAGCTGACTTAATTCCGGCAACGGCCGCAGGTCATACCTCTTCACCCCCGCCTGCAGGGCAAGATAACTCACCACCTCTTCAAGGCGGCTATTCCCAGCCCGCTCACCGAGGCCAAAGACCGTGACATCACCCCAGGTTGCCCCGTATTCCAGACTGGCAATGGTGTTGGCTGTGGCCATGCCAAAATCATTATGGCAGTGAACACCAAGCTGCAGACCAGTACCACGGACAGCATCAAGGAGTGCGGTCATTTTTTTCGGGCTGGCGACCCCCACCGTATCCGCTAAACGCAGACGAAAACCCCCGGCATCACGGGCAACATGGGCCAGCTCTTTCATAAAACCGTGGTCAGCGCGGGTGGCATCCTCAAAACCCACCGCAACCTGTGGGATCCCGAGGGAGAGTGCAAGCTGAATCGATTCAGCCAGCCGGGTTTCGGCCCACACCCTTCCCTTGCCCAGCCTGCGCTCAAGGTGAAGGTCTGACACGGGAATCGACAGGGCCAGCACCGCCGGCTGAAGGGTTGCCGCAAAACGAATGTCCTCTTGGCGACAACGGCACCACAGCGAAAAAGACTGGTCTGGAAAGGCTGAACGAATCCACCCCGTGAGTCGGCCCATATCCTGCTCCTTCTCACTGGCAACACCCAGTTCAATTTCATCAACGCCCACCGCAACAAGATAACGGATAATCTTTTTTTTAGTCTCGAGATTAAAGACAACCCCGGGGGTCTGCCCCCCTTCCCTGAGGGTCGTATCGATAAGATGCATCATGCAAAGGCTCCTGTATCAGAAATGAAAGGTCTCACCATGTATCTAGCGAAAACCATGCCACAGGACTCCCTTTTGCTCAAACCTCTGTGACCCCGCGCCAGCAGGGATTTTTTTTATTCTTGCCCCATCGCCGCCCGACTTCCTCCTTTGCAAAAATGAAAACTTGCACAACAACCTTGCAAAAATGTCACGTTTGCACACCAGCAGCCGAACACCCGGTCTCAAAAAGGCAAACCCCGGTCTTTTGCAAAATCCACGTTAATGGTATACCCCCTGTCTGTGCGGAGTGCGGTCTGATGCATGACCGGCGACACCAGACCGCACCAGACTTCTTGTCCATGGACTTTCTTTGAGGGAAAATCAGACCATTATGAACCTTTCACAACTCATCTTTATCGCCATCGGCCTGGCCGCCGATTCCTTTGCGGTCTCAGTGAGCAGCGGCGCCATTATCAACAAAATGCGTTTGCACCACGCCATCCGCATCGCCCTGTTCTTCAGTTTTTTCCAGGGACTCATGCCGTGGATAGGCTGGATGGTCGGCGGTCTTGCCAATGAAGCCATCCGGGACATGGATCACTGGCTCGCCTTTGTTATTCTTTGTTTCATCGGGGGGAAAATGGTGTATGAATCCCGGCAGCTGCAGGACGTGGAGAAGGAGGCGAAAGACCCGCTCAATATCTATATCTTAATCACCCTGGCCATTGCCACCAGCATCGACGCCCTGGCGGTGGGGGTCACCTTCTCCTTCCTGGACATTGACATTGCCACCCCCATTATCATTATCAGTCTGGTGACCTTTCTTTTCAGCTTTGCCGGGACCTATATCGGTGAATTTTTTGGTCATCTCTGCGAAGATAAAATTGAATGCATCGGGGGCATAATCCTCATCACCATCGGGTCCAAAATCCTTTGGGACCACCTGCTCCAGGGCTGAAGCATAGGACAGGGTTCTCCGTCGACATCACCAGAACAGCCAGACACACCCGTTTCCAGGCCTGATCGCTCCCAGGACAACCTTCCATTCCAAAGCGCAACTCTCCCCTTTCAATCGTCCCCTTTTCGTGGCATAATAATAGTATTAACTACCAATCAGAAGAGGACCATTATGGAGACCATAGAACTACTCCAGCAAAAAGTCGAGCAGCTCACGGAAACCAACATTGCCCTGAATGCCCTGCTCAAGAGTCGCGAACAGGATCGAGCCACCCAGGAGGGGGCCATTGTCACCAATGTCAGACAGCTGATCATGCCTTATGTGGAACGGTTAAGCCAAGCCCCCCTCAGACCGCAGGAACAGACACTCGTGACGATTATTGAAGAGTATCTCAACAATATCATCTCCCCCTTTCTGCACCGCATCTCCAGTATGAATCAGCAGCTCACCCCGCAGGAATTAAAGGTTGCCTCCCTGATCAGGCAGGGCCGCTCCACGAAAGAGATCAGCGAAGCCCTGCATCTTTCGGTTCACGGTATCGGGTTTCACCGCAAAAGCATTCGCACCAAATTAGGGCTGACCGGATCCGGGAAAAACCTGCGCAGTCAGCTCATGGCGCTGCGTTAGAGTAAAAAGAACCTGCCGCATAAAAAAAAGGGGGTTGATGACTCTGTCATCAACCCCCTTTTTTATCAAATCAGTGAAAAACGAGTATCAATCCGCTTCCCAGAAATCCGCTTTTTCCGCACCGCATTTGGGACAGACCCAATCTGCAGGAACCTTCTCCCATGGGGTACCTGGTTCAACACCATTTTCATAATCGCCTTCTTCAGGATCATAAATGTACCCGCAAGGGCATTCCATTTTCTGCATAACAACCTCCACCGAATTTTGAATAGAAAAATATAAGAACTCAAACAAAGTGTAAAAATATACCTATTATTTTGTATCATAAAAAAAAATTTAAGAAGAAATTCTTTTTAGGACACATAGGTATTATTTAACTTAGCCAGTGATAGCATAACGTTACCTAGATAACGATAATAATTACTACTACAGCACATCCCCTCTGTAAACTTATTTTTTCCCCTCTTAAAAAAAAAGGCCGCAGCCCCTTTCAGGTTGCGGCCTTGAGACAAACTTCGCCTAGACGTAAAAATCAGAAACTAAGGCTGGCAGAAACGCCGCCATAAAAGACATCTTCATCGGCATTAAAGTCTTCATTACCATCCTCCAGCACATCGTCTGCGCTTCTGGATAAAGGAAAGGAGTAATACATCTTCAGGGGTAATGGAGAAGAACTCAGAAATGGGAAAGGTGGTTGAGGCTGAAATAACGCCGTCAAAAAAATCCGAAAAATCATCGCCGTCAAGTTCTGCTTCATCCATAATCATATACCCTGCGGAAAAACCAACATCATTCACGTCCTCAGCCTACACTCACATTTCTATAATCTTTACCCCTTCACCCCAACCCATAAACTTACATTTTCGCAGCTCTGAAGTTCCAGGTGTGACAAGTATACCGTCCTCTGGTATGAACAAATCATGCAACTCATCGACACCCATTGCCATATCGACCTGCCCATTTTCCAGGATGATTTCCCGGAGATTCTGGCCAGAAGCCGGCAGTCAGGACTCGCCGGGATGGTTCTGCCCGGTGTATGCCGTTCCGGCTGGCAGCGCATCCTCGGACTCTGCGCAGATGAAAGGGATCTCTTTCCGGCCCTCGGCCTGCACCCCATGTACCTGAGCCAGCACACCGAACTCCACGTAGAGGAATTAGCCGCCCATATCCATACCGCACCGCTGGTTGGTCTGGGGGAGATCGGGCTTGATTATTTTATAAAAGGGGTCTGTCACCGCAAACAACAGGAACTCTTTGAAATCCAGCTCGCCATGGCAACACAGGCGAGCCTCCCCATCCTGCTCCACGTGCGCAAGGCGCATGACCAGGTCCTTGCCACCCTGCGCAAACACCAATTCCCCCATGGCGGGATCGTCCACGCCTTCAGCGGCAGTCAGCAGCAGGCCCAGCAGTATATCGGCCTGGGATTCAAGATAAGCTTCTGCGGCACCATCACCTATGACCGGGCCCGGAAAATTCGCAGGCTCGCAGCCGATCTGAACCTCGACGAT
>JBFFNY010000002.1:0-20874 GCA_041562955.1 Desulfurivibrionaceae bacterium
AAGGTGTTGCTGGTTGACTCTGACCCCCAGGGGAATGGTTCAAGCGGGACAGGGATTGAGGGGCGAGATCGACATCTGTATCATTGTTATGTCGACCCGAAAAACGTCAAAGGGGCCATTCAGCAATGCGGCTGCGTTGCCGGGCTGTCGGTGCTGCCCACCCATGTAGATCTTATCGGGGTAGAGGTGGAGCTGATGAATGAGAAGCGGCGCGAGATGTTTTTGCGCGGAATTCTCGACACGGTATCCGCGGAGTACGACTATATCTTTATCGACTGTCCTCCGTCGTTGGGGCTGTTGACCCTGAACGCCTTGACTGCTGCGGACAGTGTCATTGTTCCGATGCAGTGTGAGTACTTTGCCTTGGAGGGGCTGAGCCAGTTGGTCCGCACCATTAAGCTGGTCAAGAACTCGTATAATAAGAAGTTGAAGATTGAAGGGCTCGTGCTGACGATGTTTGACCGGCGTAATAAATTGACCTATCAGGTTGCGAAGGAGGTCAAAAAACATTTTAAAGCAAAGGTGTATAACACTGTGATTCCGCGTAATGTGAGGCTCAGTGAGTGCCCCAGCTATGGGCAGCCTGTGATGATTTATGACAAGAGCTCGGCCGGGGCGTTGAGTTATACAAACCTTGGGGCTGAGTTTTTAAAGCGACAGATGGACAATGGCGGGGGTGAAAAATGAGTTTAGGAAAGGGGTTAGGGGCGTTGATGGCTGATGAGGATGATGAGTTTTCAGCGGAAGGCGAGTATATCCTATGTGATATTAATGCCATAGGAGCAAACCCGTATCAGCCCAGAAGGGAAATGGACATGGATGCGCTGCGAGATTTGTCCGCGTCGATCAAGGAGAAGGGTATCCTGCAGCCTTTGGTCGTGACTGTTGATGATGATGACATGGACAGGTACGTCCTCATTGCTGGTGAACGGCGACTTCGGGCCTCAAAGCTGGCAGGCCTTGAAGAGGTACCGGTGATTGTCCGTCAGGTCCCGGTCCAGGACCGACTGGAGCTGGCCCTGATTGAGAATATTCAACGGGAGAATTTGAATGCCATTGAAGAGGCCATGGCTTACGATCAGCTCGTTGCGGAGTTTAATCTCACCCAGGAAGAGATTTCAAAACGGGTTGGAAAAAAACGATCCACTGTTGCCAACACCCTGCGCCTGCTGCAGCTGCCTGATTTTGCCAAGGATGATGTGGCAAGCGGCCGTCTCAGCATGGGGCATGCCCGGGTCCTCCTGTCGCTGAATACGCCGGAGGAAATGCAAACCCTGCGTGACACCATTATTCAAAAAAGACTCACCGTCCGTCAGGCAGAGGGCGTTGCCAAGGGTGCGAATAAGAAGGTCCGGGTTATGCGCAACAAAACTCAGGGCGATCCACTTCCCCTGTCGTACTGCAAGACCCTCAGTAATGATATTGTCCGCACCTTTGATACCACCGCCAAGATTGTTCAGAATGGTTCCAGGGGAAAAATAGAGATTGAATATTATTCACTGGACGACCTTGAGCGGATTCATCGGCTGATTGGGAAAATAAAGGTAGGCTGAGTGGGTAAATTGTTCGCTAACTTGTTGAAATATTGTACTAATTGGTGACTTGTATGGTTGTGCTGCAGTGTATAGAGGAGGGTCGTGTTCAGCAGAATGTTCAGGTTAATGCCGATTCCTTTGAGATGATTATTCAGGCGCCGAAAATTGCGCAAATGGCAGCGCCCGGCCAATTTGTCATGGTGTCCTGTGCTGAACCGGGGCGCAGCCCTTTATTACGCCGTCCCTTATCCATCCATGATGTGAATGGCAAAACACTTTCCCTGTTGTACCGGGTGGTTGGGCAGGGGACGGATATTCTCTCCCATATGGGTGAGAAGGATCGCATCTCCATTTTAGGACCCCTGGGACATGGGTTCACCATCTCCAATGCCGGGCACCATTGCTTGGTCGGCGGGGGGATAGGGATTGCCCCGCTTCTTCTCCTGGCTAAGAACATTGCGCAAACTCGTCCCGGGGAAGCAATCACGGTGTTGGCGGGGGCGAGAAATAAACAGGAGTTCCTGGCCCTCGATAAATTCAGGGACAGGGCAACGGTGCATATTGCCACGGATGACGGCAGTGCGGGGCACCACGGATTTGTTACGGAATTGCTCGATGGTCTCGTTGCCACTGATCTTGCGGTTTATACCTGCGGCCCCACTCCCATGATGAAGGGGGTTTCCATGCTTTGCCAGAAACACGGGTGGGACTGTCAGGTTTCCCTTGAGTCGCATATGGCCTGCGGAATGGGGGCATGTCTGGGTTGTGCGGTGGAGCGAAGCGGTATTCATGAAGGTGTAGGGAAATATGTTCATGTCTGTAAGGATGGGCCAGTCTTTGATGCGGAGGTTATATGGGCGTAGATCTTTCAGTTAAAATAGGGACGTTGTCCCTTAAAAATCCGATTATGACGGCGTCGGGAACCTTCGGGTATGGCGAAGAGTTTTCACCCTTTGTAGATTGTGCGGATCTCGGCGCCATTGTGGTGAAGGGTATCTCCGTCCATCCACGTCCTGGAAATCCGCCTCCACGCATTGTTGAAACCGAAGGGGGGATGCTCAATGCCATCGGTTTGCAAAATGGCGGCGTGGACCGGTTCATTGCGTCCAAAATCCCGATGCTCCGTGATTTGAACGCCACGGTGATCGTCAATATCCTTGGTGATTCCATTGACGATTATGCTGCTCTGGCCAGACGGTTGGAGCCGCTACCTGAGGTACATGGTATTGAGGTTAATATCTCCTGCCCGAATGTGAAAAAAGGCGGGGTGGCCTTTGGTACGGTTCCGGAGATGGCCGCCCGGGTGACCAGCGCGGTCAAGGAGAACACATCAAAACCCGTTATTATCAAATTGTCGCCCAATGTCACAGATATCACAGCCATTGCCCTGGCCGTGGAAGAGGCCGGAGCGGATGGGGTGAGTCTGATCAATACCTTGATCGGCATGGCCATTGATGTCCAGTCCAGGCGGCCTAAATTGGCCAATATAATCGGAGGCTTATCCGGCCCTGCCATTAAACCTGTGGCCCTGCGAATGGTGTATCAGGTGGCGCAGGTAGTAAAGATTCCGGTCATCGGCATTGGCGGCATCAGCTCCTTGAATGACGTTCTGGAGTTTCTCATTGCCGGGGCGACGGGTGTGCAGATCGGTACCGCTAATTTTATCAACCCTGCTGTAAGTGGGGAATTGGTGGAGGGATTGACAGCCTATCTGCTCAAGCATGAGTGCAGTCTTGATGATCTTGTCGGTTCGTTGCGGACATGACTCTGATAAGGCGCGCGCAGCTCCTTTGGGCCCTATTGAGGCATAAACAGACCCCCTGGGTGGTGCGGCTTCTTCTTGTGGCAGGGTTTGTTTATGTTTTACTTCCCTTTGATGTAATCCCTGACTCGATATTGCTTGTCGGCTGGATGGATGATCTGGCCCTGGCCATTGTTCTGGTGCTGGCAGCCATGAAATTCACACCGGAAGCATTGCTAGCCCGGTTGATGGATAAAATTCAAAAAGGATCCCCGGATGAGTGATTTAAAAAAGCAATTGACCCATATGATCCGGGAGGAATATCAGGATTGGTTTACAGCACAGAATGTATCAATGAAATGTACAAAAGGATGCGCCACCTGTTGTTCGGTTAATGTCAAGACGACCTCCATTGAAGGGCAGATCATTTATGATAATATTAAAGAGTTTGGCAAAGAACAGTGGTTTGCCGGTTTACTCAACAATGTACAGACCGGGGAGACGCTGAAACAGACAACGAATGGTTTTGCCGCATCCTGTTTGGCCGGGCAGGTTGATGCGGGAGACGAGAAACCGGGTACAGGCTCATGTCTCTTCCTTATGGAAAACACATGCTCCATTTATGCGGTTCGGCCCTTTAGTTGCCGTTGTTTTGTGTCAACCGTGTTCTGTCAGACCCAGTCCACAGCAGAGGTGGATCAGTTGATTCTGACCGCATCAACGGTGGTTATGCAGTTACTGGAGCATGTGGCCCAGAGAGAGTACTGGGGAAACCTGCAGGACGTCCTGCTCGCCCTCAGTGACCTGCCCGGATATAAAAAAGTGAAACAGGGGTTGGCAAGTCGTTCATTGGAGACGCAGGCCAGGTCCAGACTGCTCAGTGGTCAGCCTGTGCCGGGGTTTCTGCTGGATGACAAGGAGTATGAACCTGTCATGGAACTCTTGGGTTCCATTTTTAATAAAACTATCGATGGTAAGCGTGTAGAGGATATTTTAAATGGTAATTAATCGTCACGCACAAGGAAACGCAGAATGATTTTAAAAAATAAAATAGAACCGGACGTAAATTGGCAGAATATTGATACGGTGCTGCTTGATATGGACGGAACCCTGCTTGATAAGCATTTTGATGATTATTTTTGGGAGGAGTATGTCCCTGAAATGTATGCCAAACAGAATAAAATTTCAATTTTCACGGCTGAAGAGGAGTTGCTGGCAAAATATAAAGAGGTGGAAGGGAATCTCGAGTGGACAGATTTGGATTTTTGGTCTGAAAAACTTGACCTTGACATTGAAAAGCTCAAGGAGGAACTGAACCATATGATCAGTGTTCACCCGTATGTGCCTGAATTTCTCGATTATTGTCGTGCGATGGGCAAAAAGATCATGCTTGTGACCAATGCCCATCCGAAGACCCTGAAAATAAAAATGGCGAAGACAAAGTTGACGGATTATTTTGACGAAATTATTTGTGCAGATGAGATCGGGTTGGCCAAGGAGCAGGACGGATTCTGGGAAAAACTCAGTGAACAATACAGCTTTGATAAAAATCGGACCCTCCTTGCTGACGACAATGATGCCGTGCTCGAGAGTGGGGCAAAGTTTGGCATTAACAGTCTGATATTTGTGGCAAAATCATCCACTATGAAGCCCGTGGTTCATTCTAAAAAATTTCCTTCCATTATCTTTTTTAAAGAACTTATGGGGAGCTGAAACCCGTGGGATTATGAGAATGAATTACCATTCATTCTTTTGAAAAAAAATAGTCTCCCCCCATTGACAAAGAGAAATGGATACAGTAATTAAGAACCACTTTTTTTATATAATAAGAAGTTATTTTTTATTTATATGTAAACTTAATTGAGCAAAATTTAACGGAGGAGTTGGATATGGCTACTATCGAATATGCTGGACATAGCTATGGTGTTGATGAAGATGGTTTCTTGACAAACGGCATGGAAGAATGGAACGAGTCTTGGGTTGACTTCGTAAAAGCTGAAGAAGGCATCACTGATATGACTGATGAGCACTGGAAAGTTATCAACGCTCTTCAAGATTACTACAAGAAGAACGGTATCGCTCCAATGGTACGTATTCTTTCCAAGACCACTGGTTTCCCTCTGAAGCGCATCTATGAGCTCTTCCCATCAGGACCAGGTAAAGGCGCTTGTAAGATGTCCGGCCTTCCTAAGCCTACCGGTTGTGTATAAAGCTGAGTAGAGTAGCTTGCTGCTCTGACGAAACTTATACCACGGTTGGTATAATTAAGATCTCATCCGGCCTCAGGGCTGGTGAAGCTTAATTTTGAAAAAGGAATTGAACCTCAATGGTTCGATTCCTTTTTTTTTGTTTTTTGGGTGAGGGAAATCGGCAGAGGTGCAGGGGAAAACAACGATGGGATGGTTACATCAGGTTCCTGCGGAAATGGAGATGGATCTCGTTAACCATCTCGCGATACGCACGGGGTGAAATCTGGGCCCCGCGAAGTCCACCACGCAGATTAATTTCTGCAAGGTAGGTTGCGCCGTCCGGGGTGACCATCAAATCGATATGGCCGTAAGGGAAGATGCCGCGAGTCATAACGTTCTTACACATCAGCTCCTGTTCTGCGGTGAGATCACAGGGTGAAGGTGTCCCGCCACAGTGGAGATTATTGCGAAAATTGGTCGGGTTGTACCGCTCGTAGTTCTCAGTGTAAGTGCCAAATTTAAGCACCCGGATATCACGACAACCGGCGAAAAAGGGCTGGAGAACAAAGGGGTAGGGTAAAACAGAAAGAGAGGCCTGGTTGAAGACATCTTCAACAGAGTGCCAGAGATGAATACCCATGCCGCCATTTTTGCGATCATCCTTGGTGACCACCTGACTTATATTGTGTTCGGTATAGTGATTCACCGCGTGTAAGAGGTCGTGCTGATCAAAGATGACCCGGGTGTGGGGAAACATATATTCCCCGAGCAGACGGGCCTGCTGAATTTTAGAGCGGGAAAGTTGTTGGCTCAAACCGCTGGGAAAGAGGGTGACGCCGCGCTGTTCAAGATCAGATAGAATGAACTCTTCATAGGGTTTGAGGCGAACACGGCCGATATAACAGTGGTCAGGCCCAAGGGTTTGAAACTGGGCGTGCAGGGTGTCATTGTCATCGATGAAGATTTTGGGTTTCAAAAGAGCATTTCCACAAAGCGTTGATGATAGGCGGTAAGATCCTGATTACATTCAGCACAGAACAGACGCACTTCCCCAAGAATTTGTGATTCGTCGCCATCCTGCTCAAAGCTGCCGTCACTGTTTTGCACATAGCGGCTGGTCAGGATCACACTATCGGCCACTTCAAAAAAATCAGTGTCATTGCCGCAATTCGAGCAGGTGATAAGGCGGTTATTCTGGCCCAGTGTCGGTTTGCGTTCTTTTTTCGGTTCTATATCTGGTATCACTCTCATTCTCCGTGCATATCAATAAAGGCGTAACTCTAAGAAACAAAGGGTTCTTTGTCAATGTTGGAAGTGGTCGTATGTCTAAAGGAGTGGGTGTTTTATTGAAAGAGGTTGAGGAAATCATCTTCAGATAAGATTGGGATTTGCAAATCCTGCGCCTTTTTTAATTTTGACCCTGGTTTCTCGCCGCAAACGAGATGTGTGACTTTGTTGGTGAGAGAAGAGGCAACAAGACCGCCCTGCTGTTTCACCCTCTCCTTGGCCTCGTTGCGGGAAAACTTGGTGAGCTTTCCGGTGAAGAGAAAAACCTTGCCTGTAAAAAGTGCATTTTCGATGCTGGCTTGCGAGGCTGTGGGTGCAAAGCCGAGGTCCGCAAGTTGGCTCAGCATGCGCTGGGTCTCCGGATCCTGGAAAAAAATAGTCAGAGAAAGGGCCATCTGTTCCCCGATGGAACCAATTTCAAGAATCTGGTCATAGGGGGCTGCAATTAAGCGGTCCAAGGTTTCAAATGTGGCGGCAATGACCTCACAGCTCACCGCACCGATATGGCGAATACCCAGGGCAGCTAAAAAACGGGCAAGGGTCGGGTTTTTAGAGTTCTCTATGCCCTTGATGGCCTTGGCCGCAGAAACTTCCCCCCAGCCCTCTAGTGAGGCTAAATCAGCCTCTTTTAGTCGATAGATCGAGACGATATCCGTAACCAGACCTTCCTTCACCAATTGTTCCATCGCCTTTTTGCCGAGACCCTCAATGTCGAGGCCGGCCTTGGAACAGAAATGAATGAGGCTGCGGAGAAGCTGGGCCGGGCAGGATGAGCTGGGACAACGGAGAACGGACTCCCCCTCTTTCTTTATAAGTTGTGTCTTACATTCAGGGCAATGGGAGGGGAAAATGATCGGGGTGGCGTGATCGGGGCGATGTTGAGGAACGGATTTCACCACCTCAGGGATGACATCGCCTGCGCGCTGTACCAGGACCATGTCGTGTAAAAAGAGGTTCTTGCGAATGATCTCATCTTCATTATGCAGGGTTGCGCGCCGGACCACGACACCGGCGATGGCGACAGGTTCGAGATTTGCGACAGGAGTGATGGCACCGGTTCGGCCCACCTGAAATTCAACACCGAGGAGACGGGTGGTTGCCTGGGTGGCAGGGAACTTACAGGCGATGGCCCAGCGCGGACTGCGTGCCTTATTCCCCAGACGCGTCTGCAGTTCAAAGGAATCAACCTTGACCACCATGCCATCGATATCGTAAGGCAGATCGGGCCTGATTTCAAGCAGGGTATGGTATTGACGGATCACTGCTTCAATCGAGTCGCACAGGGTAATATGCGGGTTAATTTTAAACCCCAGATCACTGAGTTCGGCAAAGAGTGAGGACTGGCATTTCTGGCTCACCATAGACGGGTCGCTGACGCCGTAGGCGTAAAAGTCCAAAGGGCGGGCGGCGGTGAGTTGCGGATCCAGCTGGCGGAGTGAGCCGGCTGCGGCATTGCGCGGGTTTGCAAAGACGGTTTCACCCTGACCGGAACGTGTTTCGTTGAGATTTTTAAAGTCGCTGAAACCCATAAAAACCTCACCACGCACCTCCAGACGACCCTTCACGCTCGATTGCAGACGCAGGGGGATCGCACCGATGGTCCTGATGTTGGACGTAACGTCTTCACCGATAATTCCGTCCCCGCGGGTTCCGGCCTGGACCAGAACACTGTCCTGATACACAAGCTCCACGGCGAGACCATCGAGCTTGGGCTCAGCAATATAGGTAAAAGATGCAACATCGGTTAAGAAGCGCAAGAGGCGCTGATCAAAGTCGCGCAACTCGTCATCGGAAAAACTATTGGACAGGCTCAGCATGGGGTGGGTATGAATAAAGGGAGTAAAGCCGGCAACAGGTGTTGAGCCTACACGCTGGGTCGGAGAGTCCGGGGTGATGAGTTCCGGGTGTTCTTTTTCAATGGCGAGGAGTTCTTGAAAAAGCGCGTCATATTCCCCGTCAGAAATGAGCGGGTCATCAAGAATATAATAGGCATGGCTGTATTTATGCAGGAGGTCGTGTAACTCCTTGACTCGCTCATGGATCATTCGTTACTTTTTCTCCAGGAGAAGACCGGCCTTGGCGATGTTCTCATAGGGCAGTTCATCAATAAAAATGAGAACGGATTCTTTCGGCTTTCCCGTGGCATCGGCTATAACCTGTGTTACACCGGCGGCGATTTCAGATTTCTGGTCACGGTTTAATTCTCCTGCAACTCGAATATTTACGTAGGGCATGGTAATCTCCAGATTGAAAGGGTGAGGATGCTATTTAAAGGATATGCATAATAAAGGAAACGACGCATGGTGACAACAGAAGCTGAAGATGAACTGGATCTTTTTTGCAAAAGCCCACCACCGGGGTGGCGTATTACCTACGTGGACACGGTAGAATCGACAAACTCCATGGCCCTGGAACAGGCGCAGAGCGGGGCCGTTACCAATACGATTATTATTGCCAACAGCCAGACCAGGGGGCGCGGGCGCTTAGGTAAGGATTGGCACTCCTACACCGGATGTGGTCTGTATCTGTCCATGATCCTCAGGCCGCAGATTGAGATGGCTCATTTGTCCCGGATCACCTTGGCCGCGGGCGTGGCCTTGGCTGCGACCACAGAGCATTTCAGTATTGTAAAACCCATGTTGAAATGGCCCAATGACCTGTATTTAGAGGGGCAGAAATGCGGCGGAATCCTGGCGGAATCAGATATCCGCAACAGTCAGGCACCCCTGGTTGTTTTGGGCATCGGGATTAATATGCATACGCCCCGGGCGGGGTATGATCCTGAATTACGGGTGAAGGCGTCCTCTGTTAATGACTATACTGCAGGTGTTGTGACCCGGTGCGGTTTCCTTGAAAAATTAATTCCAGCGGTTCAGGAGGTGGTGCAGGATCTGGAGGCGGGGAGATTTCAGGAAATACTCCAGCGCTGGCGGAAGTATGATTATACGCGTGGGAAACAATTGACGTGGTTGACCTCCGGCGGAGCAGTGGTTGAAGGCGTTTGTGCCGGTATTAACAACGACGGATTGCTGTTTATTACGGATGCAGGGGGCCAGACCCATGAAGTGCTTTCCGGTGATGTTCAGCTGGCGGGAAAAGGATCCTGACGACTATTTTCTGGACAGAAAGGAGGGGATAGGGTTAACATCACCTAACAAGAAGATAAACTCATGGGGAGGGGGCAATGAAGAATCGTGAGCATAGAGTTCCAGTTGTTATGACCGTGACCTTAGGTGCGGGTAATTTTATGTTTGAAGGCATGGTGACGAATATTTCCAGGAATGGGTTTATGGTTGCCGATGTACCCATGCGTTTTAATCCCCAGGAGAAAAAAGTTTCCGCCCTGATTAGTTGTCGGCAGGGCACCTTTAAGATGAATGTGAAGCCGACGTGGGTGAAGCCCTCGAATATGGTACAGGATGTCGGGTTTGAGATTCTCGGCTATGGCGGCGAGTGGACCAAACTGCTGGATATCCTTGATCCGATCGACAGAGCGACCGATGCGGCGACGAACTGGGGCTCCGGGGTGTAAGCTCCTCTGCCGTTGGTTCAGGGGTTGCGTATCTCAAAGCAGTAATGGATCTTCTGGTTCCGGCTGAAGTCCTTCGGGATTGATTTCTCTGAGATATCCACGACTGCATAGTGATCTGTAATGGCTGGATCAAGTCTGAATTTCCTGAAATTAGTCGAGAAGATGAGCAAGCCGTCTCGGGTCAAGACCTTCATGGCGGCATTGATGAGTTCCACGTGATCATGCTGGATATCAAAAGTCTTCCATTTGGACTTCGTGTTTGAAAAGGTCGGCGGATCCATAAAAATAAGGTCATACCGTGATGTGGCTTCCTTGAGCCACGTCAGACAGTCACTCTTGATGGTTTTATGGGTCTCGGTCTCAAAGCCGTTATTGGCCAGGTTTTTTCTCGCCCACTCAAGATAGGTGGTGGAGGTGTCAACACTGGTTGTTGACGCCGCGCCGCCAATGGCAGCATGGACGGTGGCGGATCCGGTGTAGGAGAACAGGTTGAGGAAATGCTTGCCTTCCGCCAGCTTGCCGATCAGAGTCCGGACAGGACGATGGTCGAGAAATAATCCTGTATCAAGGTAGTCGCTGAGGTTCACCAGTAAGCTGCACTCCCCTTCCCGGACCTGCATCAATTTACCCTCGGTCTTACTCTTCTCGTACTGCTGCTTTCCCTTCTGTTTCTTGCGGGTTTTGACGAAGATGTGACTGCGCTTCACCGTAAAGACCTGTTTAATCTCATCCAGAATAAACTTACGCCGCAACCGGGCAAGCTCCTCTTCAACGGTCTTGGGGGCGGCATATTCCTGAATATGCAGGAGATTCCCGTACACATCGATGGCCACATTGAATTCCGGGAGATCACGGTCATACAGTCTGTAGCAATGGATGTTTTCTCTGCGTGCCCATTGCTGCAGCCCTTTAAAATTCTTCCGCAGGCGATTGCCGAAATCCGATTCCACCTCGTTGTCGGCGAGGATGAGCTGGTGCGGTTCGGGTTGCGGGGTCACTTCAAGAATACGTAATTGGCAGGGAATAGGGCCGTTAAAGAAACGAAACTGGCCTATCTTTTTATGTCCCAGCCCGTCCAGAAGATCAGGATTGTTGGCAAAAACAGCCATTTTCCAGCCCGGATAGGTTTCCATGCTCCTGCCCAGAAATTGATACAGGTATCGGGCTTCCTGAACTTCGGAAAGACGCTCGCCATAGGGGGGGTTGGTGATAAGAATTCCCGGCTGGTCATAGGGTGAAGGAATGAGACGGGCCAATTGCCGTTTCTCCACATGGATGCGGTCGGAGAAATCGGCATTCTCGATGTTCTTCAGAGCGGCACCGACCATCCTGGAGTCGGCATCATAGCCGATCAGCTGGGGCCACTTACGATTCAAGGCCTGCTCCTCACGGGCAATGGCCTCATCAATGAGCTGTTGCCAAAGGCGTTCGTCATGGTGCAACCATTTCTGGAAGCCGAGGTGGCGCCGTTCAAGTCCGGGAGCACGATCGGCAAGGATGAGAGCCGATTCGATGAGAAGGGTTCCGGAACCGCACATGGGGTCAAGAATGATCGTGTCTGGATCCATGTCGACTGAAATCCCGCTGCTGGCAACAATGGCAGCAGCCAGGGTTTCCTTGAGCGGGGCTTCGCCACCATGGATTCGATAGCCGCGTTTATGCAAACTCACCCCGGCCAGGTCAAAACTTAAGATGGCCTGATCATCGGAGATATAGATATGGAGTTTGAAATCAGGGCGGTCCGTATCCACTGAGGGACGGGTGCCGGTGGTGTCGCGAAAGAAATCAACCACACCGTCCTTCACCTTTAAGGCGGCGTAATGGGAGTGGGTGATGGTGGAGTTGTTCACCACACAGTCCACCGCGATGGAGTGATCCTGGGTCAGGTGTTCGTCCCAGGGAAAACTGCGGACATGTTCGTATAACTCCTCAGGTGAATGGGCCGGAAAGGACTTGAGTCTCAGCAGGATCCGGGAGGTGAATCGTGCCCATAAACAACAGCGGTAAGCGCAGGCCAGGTCGCCCTGAAAGCTTACTGCGCCATGCTGAATTTCAAGGTCTGTTCCCCCGCTTGCCCGGACTTCTCCTGCTACGAGATCTTCGAGTCCGCGGGAGCAGGTTGCTGTGAGGAGGTAATTCATGGGGCACCATTGTTGAGAGGAGGTTGCATGTTACGGCCAAGGCCAGAGATTCTGAACCTGCTGAATAAGTAATTTGTTTTCAGGAGTGGCTATACCAAGTTTTTCAGCTTCATGCACTAAGGCTCCGTTGATGGCCATCATTTCGGACGGTTTCTGCTTGCGAAAGTCCTGCAACATGGAAGAACTATTGCTGCTGGTGGCCTTGCAGACCTCGAGACAACGCTGCACCGGGTCTGTGTGCATATCAATATCCAGGGCACGGGCCACCATTGCCCCTTCCTCGACCAGATGAATGAGGCGTTGGCGGGCTTCGGGGATGAGGAGGAGCTGGCCGTTTGTACATTGGTGTACCACCGTAAGACCGTTGATGCCGACATTGATCAGGAGTTTTTGCCAGAGCTCACCTTTAATATCAAGGCTCACCGTGGTGGGGATGTCGGCTCCGGTGAAGAGCTGGGCAACAGGTTCGAGCGGTATCGGCTGGTTGGACAGGGTGCCGATAACGGTTGGTCCATTGCCGCCATGGACCACATGACCGGGCTGTAGCAGGGTCGCGCCTTGAGCGGTGACGCCAAAGCCGCCGTATGGCATGGTTTGCATGGCATCAATGTGGGCGATACCATTTTGAAAACCCAGAACAATGGCCTGAGCCGGTGCATATTGACGGATGAGAGCCAACCCTTTGTCGACATCCCCTGATTTGGTGCAGAGCAGGATAAGATCAGCCTGTTTCAGAACGGCCGGGTCGGACGTAATAGACAGATCCAGCGTCTGATCCTGCCCTTTTTCCCGCAGAATAAGACGGTTGTGAAGAGCGGCCGCCCGTTGTGCATGATGATCAAAGAGAACAACCTGAGCCCGGGCCTGGGAAAACCGTGCTCCAAAGAGGGAACCCAGGGCTCCGGCGCCGATGATCACGATGTGCATGGAGAAACTCCTCGAAAATAATAAAAAAAAAGACCGTGGATGAAACACGGTCTTTTTTTATCATTTAACGCTTAACGCTTAACGCTTAACGCTTAACGCTTAACGCTTAACGCTTAACGCTTATTTTTTCACTACACCCTCTTCAACAATCACAGGATAAAAATAACCCGCACCAAAATCCTTGCTGGTCGCAACCACGCCTTCGATGACAATAATTGAGTTGAGTTCAGGAACGTCATTTGTGGTGACCACAAGGTCATGGGTGTTGCTCATGGCGTTTCCAGTACCATCCTGGAGGTGCAGCCAGTTTTTACCCATGATCTGGGGAGAAACCTTGACCACCTTCGCCTGGATGACGACAGGCTTGCCATTCAGCTCCTTGGAGCCGGCGTAAATCTCTTCCACGGTGTAGCTGTGGTCGCCCGGGGCCTTGTCGACCTTGATATTCACGGCACTGACAATGGCCTTACCTGATCCGCCTGTGGCCTCTGCCGGGTCAACCATGGCTCCTGCTTCGTCATTTGTCCCGAGGGCGGCCATAAAATTTTCTTCATCGCTTCCTTCGCCGGATGCCTTGGCCTTATCCATCATGGCATGTCCACCTGTGGATGCCCCTTTGATTCCGGCCGAAAAGATTATTTCCGGGAAGGTGCGATCCAGGGAACGGCTGTGGAAATCCTTCATAACAGGGCCACTGGTCAGGGAAATCTCTTGACCAACCTCAACCTTTGTCGCCCCGATAGCGGCCCATACGGTTCCCTGACCGTTATCCAGCAGGATGTAGGTGTAGCCGCCGGAATCAAAGGTTTCCTTAACCGTACCGGTAAGGGCTTCGTCAGCCACTGGCGCAGCTGGTTCCAGGGTATGGGAAGCGGTGGTTGTTTCCTGGGCCGGCTTTGTTTCTGTTTGCGGCTCGCTTGCATCATTGGAGCAACCCGTGAAAGCAAGAGTCAGCCCGAGGCCTAATGCAAGATATAATTTTGTTGTTTTCATAATGTCACCAGATAGAGATTGAATGGAATAATTGTGTTGAGTTGTTTTACAGGAGATTTGCGGAATAAACCTAAAGTGAAATACAAAGTGAATTTTAGAAAAGGTCCATGTCTAGAGTATTACCTTAAAGTCTTTTAGGGAAAATTACGACTGATAATCAATCCTTAAGAGACTTTAGGTAATATTTGACGAGACTCATGCTGGATAGGAAAATTGAAAACCCTCTGGGGTTCGACTGATTCTGACCTTGCCGCCTTTGGTTAATTGGCCGAAGAGGATTTCCTCAGCAAGCACATCGCCAATTTCAGTAGAAATAAGACGTTTCAGCGGTCTGGCACCAAAATCAGGATCAAACCCTTCCGTGGCCAGCCATTTTCGTGCTGATTCATCGAGCTCGATGCTGACTTTCCGTTCTACCAGTTGCGCTGATAGCTCCAGGACGAGCTTATCAACAATCTTTTCCACCACCTCAAGCTTAAGGTGGGCAAAGGAGATAGAGCCATCCAAGCGGTTTCTGAATTCAGGTGAAAACATCTCCTTGATGGCCTTTTGGCCGGTCCCTTTTTTGGAACTACTGCCAAAACCGATGGCCTGGCCACTCATTTCACGGGCACCGGCGTTGGTGGTCATGATGATGATGACATTTCTAAAATCGGCCTTTTGGCCGGAATTATCCGTGAGGGTCGCGTGGTCCATGACCTGTAAGAGAATGGAGAAGATATCAGGATGTGCCTTCTCAATCTCATCCAGAAGCAGTACAGAGTAGGGATGCTTGCGTACGGCATCGGTGAGAAGCCCACCCTGATCAAAGCCGACATAGCCGGGGGGCGCGCCAATGAGCCGTGCCACAGCGTGCTTTTCCATATATTCCGACATGTCGAACCGTTCGAAATGGACCCCCAATGCCTTGGCCAGCTGCCGAGCCACTTCGGTTTTACCAACACCGGTGGGGCCGGCGAATAAAAAGGACCCCGTGGGGCGCAGCGGGTCTTTTAAACCTGCACGGCTCCGTTTTACCGCCGTGACCACGGCATCGATGGCCGGATCCTGGCCGAAGATCAAGAGCTTTAATGTGCCTTCCAGGCCTTTCAGCTGTTCGACATCCGAACCTGAAATGTTCTTGGCTGGAATACGCGCCATCTTGGCAATAATGTTTTCCACATCACGGACCGTGACGGTGCGAGTTTTGCGATTTCCATCTGCCAACCGAAACGCGGCACCGACCTCGTCAAGGACATCAATGGCCTTATCCGGGAGGAACCGATCATTTAAATACCGGTCCGCCAGTTCTGCCGTGATTTTAATGGCACTGTTGGAGTATTTTAATTCGTGGTGGGCTTCATATTTATTCTTGAGACCTTTTAGAATGGCAAAGGTCTCATCCACCGAAGGTTCTTCCACATCAATTTTCTGAAACCTGCGGGACAGGGCGCGATCCTTTTCCACATGATTTTTATACTCTTCATAGGTTGTAGAACCAATACAGCGCAAGCGACCATTCTGGAGGGCCGGTTTGAGAAGATTTGCGGCATCCATGGAGCCGCCGCTGGTCGCTCCAGCCCCGACGATGGTATGGATTTCGTCAATGAGCAGGATGATGTTCGGGTCTTTTTCAACCTCGCTGATCACGCCCTTTAACCGTTCCTCAAAATCACCACGATATTTGGTTCCCGCCAGCAGCGCACCCATGTCCAGGAGGCGGAGTTCTGCCTCGGCAAGGACATCCGGCACCTTTTTGTCGTGAATCCTCAGGGCCAATCCTTCAGCCAGTGCGGTTTTACCAACACCGGGCTCACCAACCAGTAAGGGGTTGTTCTTTTTCCGACGACACAGCACCTGCATCATTCTTTCCAGTTCATTGGCACGACCAATGAGGGGGTCAATTCGTCCTTCGCGGGCAAGCTCTTTATAGCTCAGGGTGTATTGCTCCAAGGCGTTGGGGTTCGGGCTATTTTGTTTGCAGGAACCATCCTTGCAGGGGTTGCTGGTGAAGGAATTAATGGAGTCTTCCCCGGTGAGTCCGTGGGAGATATAGTCGACCACGTCCAGTCGGTTTAAACCTTCAGACTCAAGATAATAGACGGCAAACGAATCGGGTTCGTTGAAAATGGCGGCGAGAACGTCACCGGAGTCCACTTCTTTTTTGCCGCAGCTCTGCACATGGGCAATGGCGCGCTGGAGCACGCGGTTAAAACCAATCGTCTGGATCGGGTCGCTGGGCTCATGGCGATTCAGGGTGGGCATATTGGAGATGAAAAAAGATTCCAGATTGATTTTCAAACTGTCAACATTGCCGCCGCATCCCTTGATGATCGTGCGGGTAATTTCATCGTGGAGCAGTCCATACAGGATATGCTCCACGGTGACATGTTCGTGGTGACGGGTTTTGGCTTCCCTGATGGCCATGACAAGGGCTATTTCTACTTTTTGGCTAATCATGATAGATCTCTATGTCTGTTCCATGGAACATTTCAAGGGGTGTTGATTGGTGCGGGCGAGATCGTGCACCAAGGCGACTTTCGTCTCGGCAATATCTCTGGTGTAAATACCCGCAACGCCTATTCCATCCTTGTGGACGTTCATCATAATTTGGCTGGCTGCTTCTGTACTCTTATTAAAAACCGTTTCCAGCACCATTATAACAAACTCCATGGTTGTATAATCGTCATTATGGAGGAGCACCTTGAACATGGGTGGCCGTTTGACCTGTATCCTGTCCTGGGTTGAGACCCCGCCTTCCGTGTCATTGTCATATATACTCATTGTGGCAAACTACTCCTTGATAGTCAAACGTCGCTTGCGCGTGTCTTAGGGTTAGACAAGCGTTGTCATGAAAAAGTTCTCTAAAATCAAAGACTCACGAATTCCTGACCCCTTTAAATTAAATTCAGCCTCCAGCAACTGGTACAGTCCTGACTTGAGCTGGTCTTGGCTGAACCGTTCTGCCTGCTGAAAACCTTTATAGATCACAAAGGGATGTCCTTTTAAAAACTCATGGTCGTCCGCCTTCTCTTTGATCTGCGGCAAGTAGCCGTTTTGGAAGACATTATACGGTTGCCCTGGCTGGTATGACGGCTCGTGCTGGTCTTGTAATGCCCGTAAATAAAGAAGCTTGCGAATGAGGTTCCGCAGCGTTGCCACCACGGCAAGGGGGTGAATCCCTGCCTGCAGGAGCCGGTGGAGCAGGAGCAGCGCGGAACTGAGATTCCGGGTTCCAAACGCCTCATTGAGCTCAAACAGCGCATCCTCCCGGGTTTGGCTGGTGACCGTCTCCACATCAGCCCCGCTGACCAGGGGTGCCTCTTCGACGTAAAGGCAGAGCTTCTCGGTTTCCCGTACTGCAGCCACGGGGTGAAAACCGGTCCGTTCGAGTATCATCTCCATGACCCCGGGACCGGGTTTTTTGCCCATTTCCCTGAAGGTGTTATTGATTAACTCACGGATGACCCCATCCTGTTCTTTTTTCCCTGCTGCTGAGAGAGAGGTATCCACGTCAAGGTCGACAATGACCCCTTGTTCATCCAGTAATTTGAAGAGTTTCTTTCTTTTATCAATGGTTTCAGCAAGGAGTATGAGGTGATTGGTCGCGGGAATGCCATGTTCCAGGGTCTGGGTGACAAGGGCTGCGCTGTCCGTACCCGAGTCCTGTTGCACAACCTCCGGCAGTTCAACTTTTGTAGCCCAGTCCCAATCGGCGGGGCGCGGGAAGCCGAGCTTGGTCTTCCATTGGCTGGAACTGAGATCAGCCAGATTATCCTGTCCGGTCAACCCGCCGAGGCTTGCCAGTTGGGCCAGATACTCCCCCGTCTTTTTGAGGTCCTCTTTGGCAAAGGCTTTTTGGGCGTTGTTCCAGATTGTTTTGCCCACCGCTTTGGAATGAAAGAGGCGAGAATCCGTCACCATGATGAGCTGTCGCGCCCCGAACAGGCTAAAGGTGCGAAGTTTGTTCATGGTACTGCTGACGTTTTCCTGGTCGCCGTCAATTTTCTGTACCGCGTCCTGTCCCTTGGTGTCGGGCAGAAGACAGGCGATAAGCTTTTTCGCCTCCCTCGCGCAGAGATACCGTTCGCCAAACAGGAGATACACCGGGTGGACGTCGCCCTGTTTGATAGCGGTATGCAGATTGTTGAGAGTGGTGCGGTCGTATTTCATAGGGGGCGGGCAAAAAGTTTTTTTCAAAGCACAGGACGGAAAGAGCAAACCAAACGCTCCATGGTTTCGGCCTGCTTCTTTGAGCCGTGAATCCGGGGTGAAAACAGCTTATTCATCCCAGCAATTTAAGCTAATTTTCAGACCGTGTAAACTCTAACCCTTTTTTCTTTGCGGAAGTACGTCTTTTTGAGCGGCTCCTTCAGCACAATACAAGGCAAACTCTATTTTTTGTTTTTATGACATTGTTGCTATACTTACAGAAGATGATGGTGTCATGGATCGGCAAAAGAATCGCTAATCGTATAAACAGGTTCAGCAAGGAGACAGGGTGATGGTGCGTATTTTTTCTCGCTGTGGAGGGTTGAGTCTTCTGGTGCTTGGTCTTCTGAATATAACCGGCATGGGTTGGTGCGGGGAGGAGGAGAACTCGAAACCCATTCCTGTTGCCATCGTTTTTGAAAATGATCTCTTTGCCGGAGAGGACGGCGGTTATACAAGCGGTGTTGTCTTAACTCTGCCAAGCTCCTGGCATGGTATTAAGCCTGGGGAAAGGGCAAATTTTTTCACTGATTTCATCGACAATCTGTCGTTGATCGCTGACAGCTCGAAACAGCGCCGTGAGCCCATGAGTTTTGGCCAGCTTATGTTTTCCCCAAAGGATATCAAGGATGAGCAGTTGGTGGTGGATGATCAGCCCTATGCCGGTTTGCTCTTCGGGCGTTTGGTGCATGAGTATCAAACTCGTCGACGGGGTGAGAAGTTCGGTGTGATTGTAGGAATCATCGGGCCAAGCGCCCGGGCAAAACAAACACAGAAAATAGTTCACAGGATAACGGGTTCCAATGATCCGCAGGGGTGGGATTATCAGCTCCATGATGAAGCAGCCGTCAATATCGACTATGAACATCTGTGGAAGATTTATGAGTCACCATCAGAAGCGGTTGCAGGGGGGGGGAGTGACTTTTCGACCTATTTGGGCGCGAGTCTGGGCAATTTGGCAACGGAGGTCGATGGGGGGGTTATTATGCGCTGGGGCGTGAACCTGTCCCTCATGCCTTGTTCTGTGTATAAGGGAGGTCTTGGGTATATGCCTGATGTCGGCAATGGTATCAAGGAAAATTGGACCCTCTTCCTGATGGCTGGTGCTGAATTCACCTATCTGGGGTACTCCGTTTTTCTTGACGGTAATAGTTGGGGCGAGGAGAGCCATAGTGTCAGCCGCATACCGGAGCAGGTTTCTGTTTTTTGTGGCTTCGGCATGGGGTATGAGCGTTTTCGGCTGAATATGTTTTTGCTCCGTGGAACGGATATGTTCAGGGAGCAACGTCATTCGACACAGTATGGCTCCCTGACCCTGGGCTGGGTTTTTTAGCCTTTATGCTCCTTGACATTACACCTCTGGTATCTCTTCTGGTTATGCCATAATGCAGAAGGGTTTTGCGGCTGGTCGGCTCATGGTCGCATTAGAATTCTTTCTAACTGCAATGGGTAGGGACACTTCTCTTGTTATGGCGGTGCCGGGCTGTAGAGTAGCGCTACGGGGAAGTTCTCCAGCAATGCAGCTGCCATCAGTACATTATGATTATCCCGGCAAATGGGGACGTGTATACCACCGCTGAAGATGTCGCGATAGGTGCGGGAGGCGGCAGAGGGTGGCAGGCAGATTCGGGTTGAGTCCCATGCCATTACAGCGGATGACTTCGTCTGCCAATTCTGGTCGCCCAGAAGGGTGGAAAAAAAACGGGGCGCAATGGCCAGGAGTTGCTCCCCTGCCCAGCTCCGGGTTATGACGCAGAGATGGTGCTCCGCGGGGCCAAGGATGGGCAACACCTCGTAGGTTCCTTTGGAAAAAAGGGCCGGATGCCTGGTGCGTAAGCGCAGGATCCGGTTGGTGACGAGGAGCTTGGCTCTGCCGTCTTCGAGTGTCGCAAACAGTGAGGCTAATGACGGTCCTGATGGCGTCTCTTCGCAACATAGATCCTCAAGCTCAACGAGCATCTTTCGTGGCCGGCTGAAATCAACCGGACGGCGGTTGTCCGGATCAACGAGGCTGAAATCCCACAGTTCGTTGCCCTGATAGATGTCTGGTACCCCAGGGGCCGTCAGCTTGAGAAGGAGCTGGGACAGGCTGTTGAGTAGACCAAGTCGGCTGATGCTCTGGACAAAATAGGTGAAATCTGTCAGAAAGTGGTTGGTTGAACCTGGGCGGAGCAGGGACTCGACAAAAGAGGCAACTGCCGTTTCGTAGCACGGGTCCGGATTGAGCCAGGAGGTGTGCACCTTGGCCTCACGCGCTGCCTTGAGCATATATGTAGCTATCCGTTCTTGATAGCGGCCCAGATCCTGCTCGGTGGTGGGGCCTTGTATGGGGAAGGTG
>JBFFNY010000003.1:0-19950 GCA_041562955.1 Desulfurivibrionaceae bacterium
ACAGGCATCTGAATATCCAGCAGAATAACATCAAACTCATTTTCGACAAGACAGGTTAACGCTTCAAAACCATTGCCGGCGACAGCCACCTGGCACCCCATCTGCTCAAGAACGGTCTGGGCAATTTCCTGATTGAGACTGTTATCTTCAACCAGTAACAGCCGCAGGTTGAATTTTTTTGTATCCAGTACGAACTCTTGGCCAGTTGGAAGTTCCGACCCGCATTGCAGCGTAATGGTAAAGAAAAAACGACTTCCCTGACCGACACAACTGGTGACCTCAAGGCGCCCTCCCATGAGCTCAACCAGTTGCTGACTTATCGAAAGACCCAAACCGGTACCGCCATACTGCCGTGCGGTTGAGCTGTCCACCTGAGAAAAGTTGGCAAAAATAGCCTGTAATTCCTGGGCAGGTATGCCGATTCCCGTGTCCGACACATAAAATTCCAGGGTTCGTGTATTCTCACCCCGCTCCTGCAGACAAATCCCCACAGCAACCGTACCCTGCTGGGTAAACTTCAGGGCATTACCGACAAGATTTGTTAAAATTTGCCGTAATCGTAATTCATCACCCACGACAAAATTCGGCACGCTCAGATAATCGGTATCATCCACCAGCTCGATCCCTTTTTCCTCTGCAATAACTTGAAAATTGATCAGGACCGTCTTCAGGAGGGTATGCAGGCTGAAATTTCTATTTTCCAGGAGCAACCGGTGTGCTTCAATTTTTGAAAAATCAAGGATATCATTCAAAAGATGAAGCAAACCGGTGGCGGACAACATGATATTATTCAAATAATGCGCCTGTTTTTCATCCAGATGCGTGCCCAGGGCCAGCCTCGTCATGCCAATAATACCATTCATTGGTGTTCTGATCTCATGACTCATATTCGCGAGGAAATAGGATTTGGCCACCGTGGCCGCCTCAGCATCGTTGAGCGCCTGCCGGAGCTTTTCTTCCATTTCAATTTCCTTGGTGATATCAATTTTAATACCAAGGTAATGACTGATTTCACCGCTCGCCTTTGTGATGGGTGAGATCGTGGAATCCTCCCAAAAGGTACTGCCATCCTTGCGTTTATTACATATTTTATCCCGCCACGTCTTCCCCGCACCTAAGGTATTCCACATCTTCTCATAGAAGACATCCGAGTGGACTTCAGACTTGAAAATTCGGGCATTTTCCCCAATCAGCTCGGCCCTGGTATACCCTGTGAGATCAAGAAGGGCCTGATTCACATATTCAATGTCACCTGCAGCATCTGTAATAACGATGGAATTATCACTTTGATCCAGGGCGAGGCTGAAGATATTCAGCTCTTCTTGCTGGGTTTTGATCGTGCCGATATCAGTGAAGAAGGCGAATTGCTGCTTCTTTTGACAAACAGGATCCAGAACAAACTGGGAATGCTGAAGAACCGGGACACGAACATCATTCCCGTACTGCAGCTCCGTCTCAAAATCAATAACCGTACCCATATTGATCTGAAAACTCTTTTTTCGAATAATCTCCAGACCGGATTCCGAATAAAAATCAAAGATGGACCGTCCGACCAGAGTCTCTTTATCTTGGTGCAGGAGCTGGCAAAACGCCTCATTGACCATTGTGACCCGTTGGGTTTCCGGATCAACCTGCCAAAACGCTATGGGGCTGTTATTAATAATAAATTGATAGAGAACAAGGGCTTGATTATGCTTATCTTTTTCGTCAATGAGCTCGCTCGATGTTTTCCGGAAAAGATGATAACGTCGACCTAGCTCTGCGAGAGAAAGGATGAGGATGAAAACCGTACCATACAAGACAAATAAGAGGTTCTGCTGGGTTTGGCCAAGCTGACTATAGGCCAGAGAGAACCAGGAATCTTCTATGAGATGAATAATAAACAGATCGTTGCTAACCAGGGGGGCTGTAAAAATATGATATTTTTTATGTTTGACCTGATCCTGAATCTGAAGATATCCCGTCTGCACCAGATTCTCCCACGTCCCGTCCGGGAACCCCAGTGAAACTATATCCGCTAGCGAAGCATGGGTACTCCCGGTTACCTGCAGCCTCTTTTCGTCCGTCAAAGCTGAAAGGCTGTAGAGTCTCTGATTCGCATGACCAATTAGAACCCCATCGGCCACCGCAATACCGACCCGAACCTGATTTTCCTGAGGCAGCGCCTTGGTCAAAGGAACCAGGGGCTGCACCTGAAAGAAGGACGGTAAAAATTTGAGGACCGCAACACCCAGAATCTGGTTATCTTTATAAATCGGCAGGGCGTAATAGATGCCCAGTTGCTGCCCCCCCCCCTCAGCGAGAGACAGGCCATACTCTTCAACCATGGCCTGTCTGAAATAGGGCCTGAGACTGTAATTCTCTCCCAGAAAGGAGGGCGTACTTGCCAGGACACAGCGGCCATCGGTGTTCAGAATAAGAGCCGCGGAAATACTTTGAATATGAGCGAGGTTTAGAAGATCGGTATTGATATCAGCGAATAATTCATCGGAGACGGCAGCCTTCGGCTTATGCAGTTCACCACCAAGCGCATGCTGAATACTTCTATTTTGGGCCAGTTGTTTGACCATCCCTTTCATATGATTGAAATGAATTTCATTGGCCCTGGCATCCTGAGCCAGAAACCGTTGATATAAATCAATATCACCAGCTTTCGTCTTTTGTTGATTGAAATAAAAAAAGAGACCCGTTGTCACCAGGACAACCAGGATGCCAAGCAGAGTCAGCAATGAGGATTTTTGTTTTTCTAATATCATTTTGATTTGTAAACATCAGGGAGAACACTTTTCTGAAGCGAGCAGACGGTGTTCACACACCACCCTTTATCAAAAAAAGTATATAATATCGGCAAAGGAGAAATCAATGTTTACTCGTGCACTGGGGGGAATCTCTACTGCAGATGAATAAAAAGGTCACCCCGAGAGACCTTGTTTTGCTGATGCCCCTTCTGTCTGACGCGAAGAATGCTGCCGGAGGATGAACGGGGTGGAATTTTGACACGAATGGTCTCTCCCTTCAATCCGGTCATGACCTGAACCCATGTGCCGTCAACGAGTTCCTGCGGACTTAGGCCAATATGATAATGGAGATCGCCATTCGTCTGTTCGGATTGCGGCCCGGAGGAGCCCTTCTGCGAACCGGAGAGCAGGGAGGCCACGCCCCGGGTGATGTTTTTCACCACGGGGTGGCCGACAAGCTGAGCCAGACCTGGTTTTGACGCCATTTTCCGACCTGCCATGGAACCGAAAAGAGCAAGACCGCCGAGGAGCAACCCCTTCCCGCCAAACAGCGTCTGCTTAAAAAACTTGGCGTCAGCCCGAACCCCGCCCCGTTGAAAATCCCGAAGGATCGTCTGAAACACCTGATTGAAACGCGGGTCATTGAAGAGATCCCGCAAAATTTCATCCTGGGAGTAGTGGAATCCCCCGCCGGTCTTTGATTGACGAAACCCGGTGGATCTATAGCAATCATACTCCTTTTTTTTCGCAGGATCGGTCAACACCCCATACGCCTCGGCAAGATCCTTAAACTTTGCCTCCGCCTCGGGATTATCGGGATTGAGATCTGGGTGATACGCCATGGCACGTTTGCGGTACTGTTTCTTGATTTCACCGTCCGACGCCCCTTTCTCCACGCCCAGGATCTGATAATAATCCTTCACGTCAGCATGCCAAGGCAGACCAGTCCGCCTAAAAGCCCACAGGCCTCACTCCACTCGGTCACGCCGCCAAGGACATCCCCTGTGACCCCGCCCAGGAGCTTATTGGCGCGAAGACGCAGAAAGAAGGCGGGAAGACAGGAACAGCCCAGCACCGCAAGACAGGGGAGGACAGCAATACAGAGGGGGGCCAGAAAGAACGAGGATAAGACAAGTTGCGGGAAGGTCACCTGACCAATGATGAAATGGCCTGTTCCGGTATCACGGGGGTAGGTGGCACGGGCGGCGATGACGATCATCCAGAACCGCGCTGCAATCGGTGCCATAAGAAGAACCGGCAGACAGGAGAGCCCATAGTCAAAGAGATGAAAGAACGCTGCTGTTTTCAAGAAGAGCAGCAGAACCAGCGCCACCACGCCAAAGGCCCCGGTGGAGGAATCCTTCATGATTTCCAACCGCCGTCCAGGCTCGAGACTGCCGCCAAAACCATCGGCCAGATCAGCAACACCGTCAAGATGCAAGCCACGGGTGAGCCAGGCCAGCCCCCCTGTAACCACAACCGCCAGCACAAGATGCGGAACATTGAGAGTAAGAGCCGCCCAGGAAAAACCCGTGACAATGAGCCCAAGAACGAACCCTGCAAAGGGGAAAAAGGTGACGGCACGACGCATGTCCGCTGAGCCCACCGCACCGGGGTTAACCGGCAGGCAGGTCAAAAAAGACAAGGCGAGTCCAATGGATTTAAACACGTCTCACCCCTGACACCCCCCTCAAGACCTCAGACATGATTCACCCCTGCCTCACCAAAGGTGGCCATTTGCGTCATAATTTTCACCCCTGCCTCGACAATAGACATGGCCAGGGCCGCCCCCGTACCTTCGCCAAGACGAAGTCCTAAATGGAGGAGCGGTTCAGCCCCGATCTTTTCAAAAAAGAGTCGGTGGCCCTGCTCAGCGGACATATGACTGAAGAAGCAATAGTCAACCACATGCGGGTTCATCCGCATGGCACATAACGCTCCGGCGCTGGAGATGAAACCATCCACCACCACCGGGATTCGGGCCCGGGCCGCCTCGAGGATCATGCCGCATATCCCGGCAATCTCAAGACCTCCCAAGGCGGCAAGTGTGGCCACGGGTGAACTGCAGCGAGCCTGATTCACCGCCAGGGCATCGGCAATGACCTGAACTTTATGGGCCAGGGCCTCATCACTGATACCGGTACCCCGCCCCGTTATCTCCAGGGGGGCAATCCCCAGGAACTGGGCAAATAACGCTGCAGACGGTGTGGTGTTGCCGATTCCCATATCCCCTGTGCCAAGCAGCCCGGCACCATCGTCAATGGCCGCGCGGGCAGCCCGGACCCCGGCATGAATAGCAGCCAGCGCTTCCTCTTCTGACATGGCAGGTCCAGTGCGGATATTATCCGTACCCGCCTTGACCTTGGAAAGAATCAACCCCTCTCCGGCAACAACCACGGCAACCCCCACATCCACCACCCGGACCTCGGCGCCAACATGATTGGCCAGGACATTCACTCCGGCCCCGCCGGCGAGAAAATTAGCCACCATCTGCGGGGTGACCTCGGCCGGAACCGCACTCACCCCTTCTGCAACAACACCATGGTCACCGGCAAAGGTGATGATTATTTTTTTGGAGACATCAGGCGTTATCGTCTGACGAATAGACGCTACCCGCCGGGCACATTCCTCAAGCCTGCCCAGGGCGCCGAGGGGTTTGGTCAGGTTATCCAGCCGCTCCTGCGCCTTGGCGCTGAAGGTTTGGTCAACGGGGCTGATGGCATCGAGATGGACAGTAAGATCGTTATAGGTAAATGGCATATTTTTCTTATGACTTGAAATTATATTTTATAAAAGACAACATCTAACCCCTGAAGGACTGCCAGGCTCGATGCACCATATCCAAGGACTTGGCCAAGGCATCAGCCTTATATAATTCAAGGGTGACGACTTTGCCATAGCTATGATCCACCATATCCCGCGCCAGTCGTTGCAAAAACGGAATATCGTCTCGGCAAAGGGGCTGATGATCCCGTTCACGGGTCACGCCGTGCAGATGCACGTGATGCACCCCATGAGCGGAAAACCAGTTTTCAGCAGCAAACTGGTGATGGTGAAGATGACCAAAATCAACACAGACACCGACGTTACAGTGCTGAACCACTTCAGCAACCAGTTCGAAATCATAGTCAATATTCTCAACACAGAGCGTATGCCACATCGGGCCGAGGCGATCCCGCAATGCCAGCAATGAGTCATGGCAGAAACTGCGCCACTGCTCATCTACCAGATCGGGTTCTCGGTTCAGATGCAGGTCATAGGCCTGCGGCTCAAGACCACGACATTGTTCAACAATGCGGCAGATCTCATCCACCCCTCTCTGGCGAATAGCAGCCTCAGAACTGCCGAGCTGCAAATCTAACGGCAGATGGACGGTGTAACTATGACCATGCTCCCCAGCCAGTCGTGCGAGGAGGTCCACATCAACTCCATGGGGCAGTTGCGCATTCCAGGACGATTCAAAAAACAGGAGCTGAATATCATCCACTATTCCGGCCAGAAACCGGACATTATCCTCCAGTGATGCCGGAAGAACAAAAGAGGTGGCCCCAAGCTTCCACGGATATTTTTGTCGACGAGGCAACACCGTCACAGGCTCACCATCTTCCCCGGCCGGTCCTGGTAGCCGAGTGAAATTTCCGGCACAGGGAAACCATTGTTCAGCGTGGCAAGATATGCCGTCACCGTTTCCAGAGCCAGCTCAGGCGTATTATTGGTGTCACTCAGATGGGCCAGGACGATATGGAGGAGATCGGCATGGAGCAGCTCGCCAAGGAACTGAGCCGCATCCGCATTGGCAAGATGCCCTTCCCGTGAACGCACCCGTTGCTGGAGGTGGAGGGGATAGGGGCCGTCACTGAGCATTTGCGGATCATGATTACATTCGAGAATAAGCCCATGGCATCCACCAAGACGATGGAGCAGGAGCCGACTGACCATGCCCGTATCCGTGCAATATCCGAGTCGCCGCTCCCCGGACTCCACCACGAACCCCACCGGATCCGCCGTATCATGGGAGACAGAAAAAGGGTGGAGGTGAAAAGGGCCGACCGAAAACAGACCGCCTGTCACGAAATGGTGGAGAGACTCGACCGCGCCGAGACGTTTGGCCCCAGCCTGCGCCGTACCCTCGTTCAGATAGACCGGAATCCCGTATTTCCGGGACAGAATGCCCGCCCCGTGGATATGGTCGTGGTGTTCATGGGTGACAACGATGCCCACCAGGCGGTCCATGTCTCCGCCAGCCAGGGCCATACGACGGCTCAGCTCTTTACCCGAGAACCCGGCGTCTATGAGAAGTCCTGCCCCGTCATGCTCTATATAGGTGGCATTGCCCTTACTGCCGCTTCCAAGTACACAAAATTTCATCGTATCAACAAAGCATACATTCCCTGCCCCCACAACAGAAAAGGCCCCCTTACAGCGCCTTTCTATTCCATCTGTATCGTTTGACCGTAAACCACTTTTACGGGTCCGACCATGAACCCCTTGCGTTTCCCTGCCTTTTCCGGTTTGGCCAGCGCTGCTGTTCCCACAGCGGGACTCCATACCCGGACCGGGGGAATAAGGCAAACCCGACATACATATAGCTGGCCTGATGACAATAAAACAGGTAGTACTGATGTCCGAAGAGATAAGACCGGAAAAACCTTCCGGTCCACTTCCGCCGCCACCTTAACATAACCCCGTCATGCAGTCCCAACCTCCAGGAGAGACATTGTGAAAATTCTCGGCGTATCAGGATCCCCTATACCAGACAGCAATACAGATCGTGCCCTCAAGCGTGTCCTGAAAGCCACCGGTTCCGCAAAAACTGAATTTATAAAACTCAGCGACCATACCATTGCCCCATGCATGGCCTGTTTGAAATGTGTTGATAGCAATCGCTGTATCATCAATGATGACGGCAACAAACTTGCTGAAAAAGCGTATAAGGCCGACGCCTTGATCATAGCGGGTTTCACCCCCTATTCATCCATCGATTCCCGGACAAAGACCTTTATTGAACGATTGTACCCGTTGCGCCATCGCCATGGCCTCATGCAGGGCAAGGTCGGTGCCGGCATTATCACCTGCGCCATTCCGCCGGAGAATACAGAGCTGCCCCCTGCCTGTGATAACGGCATGCAGGCCATTCAAAACTACATGCTTGAGGAAGGCATGAACTTTGTCGGCGGCATCACCCTGCGCGGCAATGTCCCTTGTGTCCGTTGCGGGGATAACGGTCAATGCCCGATGTCCGGTTTGAAGATGATCCATGGACCAGGGGCCACCATTGCCGAGATCGGTATTGCCAATTTTGAAGATGACCCGGCAAAACTGCAGGAGCTTGATGACTTAGGCCAAACCATTGCCAAACGGGTGATGGAAGGTTGAAACGTAAGGCGTTCAACGTGAGGGGGAAGAAGCACCGGCCCCTCACCTTGAACCCCTTACACCTCACGCCTAAACCCCTGTATGCCCAAAACCACCAGCACCCCGCTCAGTAGTATCGAGCTGCGTGACCATCTCCAACGTGGCGTGGCAGACGGGAGCCACCACAAGCTGGGCGATACGATCTCCACGGTGAATGGTAAACGGGACCGTACTGAGATTAATAAGCCCGACCTTCACCTCACCCCGGTAATCCGCATCAATGGTGCCGGGGGCATTCACCACCGTAATCCCGTGTTTGACAGCAAGACCTGAACGGGGGCGAACCTGCACCTCATGCCCGTCCTCGATGGCCATGGCGATGTTCGTCTCCACCAGGACAATATCCCCGGGCTCGACAACAAGATCCGCCTCCACCGCCGCCTGAATATCCATTCCCGCAGCACGTTCTGACTGATATGCCGGCATGGCCAGCCCGTGAATCTTTGTACCATCAACCCATTTCAACTGCACCGTACATTGAGACATAGATTCTCCATCTGTAATTTTCCTGATGTTCTCACCCTCATGCAAAGCAGGAGTGCCAACGCCGGGAGTGGTGACGCGGTCCTGTTGCATAACTGTTGCATCAACACTTATGTCGCACCGGCCGTCCTACGCTTTATGTGGCATTGCTCCCTTCTCCGCCCATCAACGCCGTGCACCCGAACTGTGGCATTGTCAGCTTATCCCCCCGTTTCAGCGTCTTTTATTCAGGACCAGCCAGAAACAAACAACACCGTGGCACAGCCTATGCTCTATACCTCTTCAAGAACAGCAGCGCAACTGACAACAGTACAGGTCAGGACAACCAAAGGAGGAGCAACCATGAAAACCATCGCCCAACACAACACGCAAACCACCGCCAGCCATGACGATGTGCACCAGGCCGGCAAAGCTGGACTTGCAGCAATGACGTTACTCGGCGGCCTGGTCGGAGCATGGGGGATCACCTGCCTCGTCGCAGCCTTTGTTACCAACGGCGCAGGCGGCGTCCTCACCGGTTTCATAACCGCTGTGACCGGAATGTAATGCAGAAAAACGAATAGTTAAACCATGAAAAAGACAAACATATAATCTAAGGAGTCGGACGATGAGCACAGCAGAACAAAAAGGAGCAGGAGCAATCGTTGGTGTCGTTGCAGGGTTGGCTGGAGCGTTTGGAATCTGGGCCTGTATGGCCTTCATCACGGGGCTTGCCTCTGTGGATTATCAAGTCACAGAGATGTTCCGCAGTTTCATGGTTGCCACGGGCAACGTCGGTGAATATGAAACCATGGTTGATTTTTATACCCACATCAAGGGGGTTGAATATTTAATGGCCGGGGCCTTCTTTGTCGCCTTCCCTGTTTTCTTTAAATTCATCAATAAAGACACCACCAGGGACGTTGCAAAAATCAAAGCGTAGACAAGGGTGAGGAATGGAACATGGGGGAAGGGGAGCAGCAGGCCTCTTCCCCTTTTCCAGTTCCACCCACCTCCTCAGCCCCTTCCCATGGGACGTATCACAGCCAATCCACATCTCCAGGCTGCACATCACCCATGATCAGACCGGACATGGGTGGATCGAAGAGTTCCTTCGCCAGAGCAGCCACTTCATCACGGGTCACAAGGGACACCGCCTTTGCCACCTCATCAAGGGGAATATCCCGGCCAAAACAAAACTCATTTCTGGCATTACGTGTCATTCGGGCCTCAAGATTTTCTCCAGCCAAAAAGAGACTCGCCTGAGCATGATCGAGGGTGTGCTGAAATTCTTCTTCACTGATATTATCAGCACAGGAAATGGACTCTACCTGTCCGGCAATAATATCAAGGGTCTCATTCACTGTTTCAGGTGATACCCCTGCAGAAATACCAAGGTAGCCGCAGTCAAGATAGGACTCAACAAAGGTGGAAATGGAATAGGCCAGGCCGCGTTTCTCACGCACTTCCTGAAACAATCTTGAACTCATATTCCCGCCCAGCAGGGTATTCATCAACACAAGGGCGAAACGCTTGTCACTGGTTATATTGATGCCCTTGGCACCCAGGAGGAGGTGAACCTGCTCCAGCTCCTTCTGGACAACACTTTTGCCCAGGATACGTTCTGCGTGAGGTTGGGTGCGACGAAACGGGGGGGCGGATCGTTTAAACCCGGCGAAAAGCGGCTCCACCAGCTCACAGAACTGGGCATGATCCACCTGACCGGCACAACTGATCACCACGTTTTCAGGATGATACAAATTCTGCATATGGTTAAACAGCTTTTCACTGGTCATCTCGGCGATCACATCGGGATGACCGAGAACCGTCTGGGCCAAGGCATGATCTCCCCAGAAGTCCTTTTCGAATTTCTCATACGCCTGATCTTCAGGGATATCCTCAACCATGGCTATTTCCTGAAGGATGACCTGGCTTTCCCGTGTTATCTCCTGCTGATCCAAAACAGAACCGGTGAACATATCAGCCAGAAGACAGGACAGATCGGTCAGTTTATCGGCTGGAACCGTGGCATAGAGACAGGTTGTATCCTTGGAGGTAAAGGCGTTCGACATGCCGCCAAACCGGTCCAGATCCATGGAAATTTGCCTGGCATTTTTCTGCGCGGTACCCTTAAAAAACATATGTTCCAGAAAATGGGAGATGCCGTTGTCCAGGGCGGTCTCATCACGGCTGCCAACATCCACCCATATACCGAGTGCGGCAGTGCGGGCATTGGGCATATACTCGGTAACAAGCCTGAGGCCTGTATCTAATGTCGTTTTTTTATGCATGGAGAGAATCAAGAATGAAGGATGACAGAATGGGGAATGAAAAGAAACAACTTCAGCCCATCCCTAAATAAAAAAAGGGGATAAGAGGCGAAAACGCACCCCTACCCCCTTTCTCATAGATACAACGACTACTATTTATTCATCGCCAAGAACGGCCTTGCGGCTCAAGCGAATCTTACCACGCTGATCAACGGCCAGGACCTTCACTTCGATCTCGTCACCAACCTTAAGCACGTCCGTCACCTTCTCAACCCGACCGTTGGCCAGTTCAGAAATATGAACCAGACCATCCGTGCCGGGAAGAATCTCAACAAAGGCACCGAAATCAACAATGGTCTTGACCACACCGGTGTAAATCCGGCCAACTTCAGCCTCAGAAGTGATTTCGTCGATGCGGGCTTTAGCAGCCGCAGCAACAATACCGTCAGGAGCAAAGAGCTTCACGACACCATCGTCATTGACATCAATCTTCACGTCAAATTCGGCGGAAATACCGCGAATCATCTTGCCGCCGGGGCCAATGAGGTCGCGGATCTTATCAGGGTTAATCTGAATAGTCATGATCTTTGGTGCGTGATCTGGCACATCGGTTTTTGATTGGGAAATGGATTTCGCCATCTCACCAAGAATATGATCAATACCCGCTTTGGCCTGGCTCAAGGCACCGGCCATAATCTCACGGGTCACCCCTTCAATCTTGATATCCATCTGCAGGGCGGAGATACCTTCAGCAGAACCACAGACCTTGAAGTCCATGTCGCCGAGATGATCTTCGTCACCAAGGATATCAGTGAGGATAACGACCTTGTCGCCTTCCTTAATAAGACCCATGGCCACACCTGAAACAGGTGCCTTCAAGGGTACACCGGCATCCATCATGGCCATGGAACCACCGCAGACCGAGGCCATGGAGGAAGAACCGTTTGATTCCAGGATATCGGACACGATACGGATGGTGTACGGGAAGTCTTCTTCATTGGGCAGAACGGCCTGGAGGGCGCGAGTTGCCAGGGCGCCATGACCAATGTCACGACGACTGGGTCCACGCATGAAGCGAGCTTCACCAACACAGAATGGAGGAAAGTTATAATGGAGCATGAACTTACGAAACGCCATACCTTCAAGCGTTTCAACCCGTTGCTCATCATCACCGCTACCAAGGGTGGTGGTTACGATAGACTGCGTCTCACCACGGGTGAACAGGGCCGAGCCATGAACACGGGGAAGAACAGAAATCTCAGTATCAATATTCCGAACTTCGTCAAACTTACGTCCACCGATGCGAATGCCATCGTCTACAATGGCGGCACGCATCATGTCTTTTTTCATGCCGTAGAGAAATTCAGAGACAGTCTTCGTGTTGACATCTGGATCAGCCTCTACACATTGAGCAACAATATCCGCCTTCAGTACTGAAAAGGCTTCACCGCGCTCCATCTTACAGGCCGTGGTGATGACGGTTTCCATGCCAGCCTTGGCCATGTCAATAACCTTGGCCTTCAGGGCTTCATCAACAACAGGAGGCATAACAACCATCTTTGCTTTGCCAAGTTCAGCAACCAGTTCTTCCTGAACAGCAATAATATTCTGGATCGCTTCGTGACCAAAATAGATCGCCTCAAGAACCACATCTTCAGCAACCAGATCAGCGCCACCTTCAACCATAACCACGGCGGCCTTGGTTCCAGCCACAATAATATCAAGGGAGGAATTGACCTGCTCTGAAGTCTTTGGATTAATCACATAGGCGCCATCAATCAGACCAACACGAACACCGGCGATCGGGCCGTTGAACGGGATATGAGAAAGGCACGTTGCCGCAGAGGCACCAATGAGGGCCAGCAGATCTGATTCATTTTCTTTATCAGCAGAAAGTACGGTGGCAATGATTTGTGTCTCACAACCATAACCATCGGCAAAGAGCGGACGCATGGGGCGGTCGATGATCCGACAGGTCAATGTTTCTTTTTCAGTAGGACGACCAATCTCACGGCGGAAGAAACTTCCGGGGATTTTACCAACCGCGTAAAAACGTTCTTGATACTCAACCGTAAGCGGCAGGAAATCAATATCAGGACGGGCTTCCTTGGCACCAACCACAGTAACCAGCACAACCGTCTCGCCATAGGTTACAACGACGGAACCGGAGGCCTGCTTCGCCATCTTGCCGGTTTCAATAGTCAGCGTACGGCCACCAACTTCAACTTCTACTTTTTTATACATAATTTCCTCTATGCCCATCTCGGGCAAAAAATTGAGTCAGCGCAATTTAAGAATATGAACACAGCGCCCACGGCAGTAGATGATCTTCATCTGCTGCCGTGGATTCTGTGAACAGGAAGCACACTGACAAAAAAACAAGGTATCTTCAAATAAATCCTGCAAGACTTTATTGAAGATACCTCAATAACAAAGAGCCGACACCAGTCGGCTCTCGGAACAAACAATCGGCTTCGCCGGGAACCGGTTACTTACGGATTCCAAGGTCTGCGATCAAGTCACGATAGGTGTTAACATCTTTAGATTTAATATAGTTCAACAGACGACGACGCTGACCAACAAGCTTGAGCAGGCCGCGACGGGAATGATGATCTTTCTTATGGGTTTTAAAATGTTCGGTAAGATAGATAATACGAGCAGTGAGCAGTGCAACCTGAACTGAAGGGGATCCTGAATCAGTTGGGGTTTTGCCGTATTTTGCGATAATTTCCTGTTTTTGAGCTGGTTCCATGGTCATAATGGTCATCCTTTACATAGTTACTGCAGGAGAAGACAAATCACGACACCAGACCACAAATAAATCGACAGATGCTTCGATTCAAACAGTCGGCCACGTGGTGATTATAGGATCATCCTGTAGCTAAAGTTTTTAAATATGAAAGCAGAACACTTCCTGCGAATGTAACAAACAGCGATATTTACGTTATTTTCACGAACGGGTCAACAGTTTTTTTATTTAGATGGTGCGAACCTTGGGGTCAATGAGTTCGATCTGCCTGAACTCATTCTCTTTCACCCCGTGACCGGCCGACTAAAAAACTACAGCCATAAAAGCTACTCAGCGAGAACAGCATCCACATCCTGTAATTCCGCCAAGAGAATATCTTTCACCTTTTCACTGTCAGCAAGCAGGGATCCGTCAATGGCGTTATCGACATGGAGGATGCCGGACCGGGTTCGCCGCAACCCAGACAAATAGGCACCACAGCCGAGCTCGCGGCCAATATCGTCAGCCAACGTCCGGATATAGGTTCCTTTAGAGCAGACGACCCGCACGGTGACCAGATCACCTTCTACCTCCAACAATTCAAGTTCCCGGATAAAAATAAGGCGCGGTTCCTTCTCTATCACTTCGCCCTTGCGCGCGTAATGGTATAGCGGTTTCCCCTTATGCTTGACCGCTGAATACTGCGGCGGAATCTGCGACTGTTCACCCAGGAACCGGGTCAGACATTGCCTGATATCCTCCTCGGTAATATGTGCTGTGGAGCCCGTTACCGTGATCTCCCCTTCGCTGTCCAGGGTGGTGGTTTGTTTACCCAGACAAAGTGTACCGATATACTCTTTTTCGCCCACCATGATTTTATCAATATGCTTGGTGGCGCCGCGACTGACACATACGACAAGCAACCCCGAGGCCAAAGGGTCGAGGGTTCCGGCATGACCTACTTTTTTAATGGAAAGGGCACGGCGTACCTGCTGGACAATACGAAACGAGGTTGGCCCGACAGGTTTGTCAATCAGGAGAACACCGGTAAGCGGCGGGACATCGGGAGTCATGAATTAAACCAGGGGAGTAAGTTCAGCAAGAAGGCGCTTCTGTAATTCAGCCGTGGTCACGCCGGAGATTTTAAAGCCAGCGGCATTGATATGTCCACCACCACCAAAATTTCGGGCAACCTCAGCAACATCAACCTCACCCTTGGCTCGCATCGACACCCCAATCAGGTTATCAGGGGTCTCCTTTAAGAAAACGGCCACTTTGACGGTTTGCAATGATCGGGGGAAATTAATAAAGAGCTCTGTATCCGCCCCGGTGGTTCCTGTCGCCTGCAACAAGGCTTGACTGACGCGAATAATGGCGATTTTATCCTCCGCATACAGCTCCAGAGAGGCTAAAACCTGCTGAAGCAGCTGCAGGCGATTCTTGGTGTAGTTATCATAGATATGGCCGCATATTTCCGTCACATTGATGCCATACTCCATGAGATCAGCAGCAACGCGCATGGTATGTGGTGTCGTGGATTCATAACGGAATGAACCCGTATCGGTCAAAATCGCGGTATAGAGACAATAGGCACAATCTTTAGAGATACGGCCGCCAAGCAAGCGGACCAGATCATAGACCATTTCTCCTGTTGACGATCGGTTATGGTCAACCCAGCGCAGATTACCAAAATTCTTATGCCCGGCATGGTGGTCAATGACGATAAAAGGCTGATGCTCCAGTAAGGCATGGGCCTGATTGCCCAAACGGCGCATATCACCGCAATCAAGGGCGACAACACAATCAAAATCCTGCTCTTCGGGTAAGAAGGTGTTCAGTTTGTCGCAGCCGGGAATAAACTCAAGGATATAGGAGGCAGGCTCTTCAGAGTATAGATAAACCTCCTTGCCCATGGCCTCAAGCGCATGACCGAGACCAATTTGAGAACCTAGGGCGTCACCGTCAGGGAAAACATGGGTCAACAGCAATACTTTCTTGGCTTGGACGAGAAGATCAACAATTTCATCTGCAGGGCTGGACATAACGTCACTCCTTACCGCTTAAAAGTTCGTTGAGCCGATCCACATCGTCAAGGGAGGAATCATAGAAAAACATCAGTTCCGGAACGAAGCGTAACTGCAGCTGCTTCGCCAGATGACTGCGAATAAAGCCGCTGGCGGACTTTAATCCGGCCATGGCCGACTCAACATTCTCAGAAGCGCAGGTGTAATACAGCTTGGCAGTACGTAAATCATCGCTGACATGGGCGCGAACCAGGGTTATATTTTGAACCCGGGGATCCTTTATCCCGAGCAGCAACAGCATCGCCACCTCATTACGAATCATATCCGCAACACGAGCCGGACGCCGTTTCGGGGCCTTAGCCAGCCCTTCCGGTAATTGAAAACGTGATTTTTTCTCCATAACCTACCACCTGTTCATCTTGTAATATGAACCTGTATATTCATTTAAAAATATGCCAGAACCCTGTGAAAATCAAGAAATGATTACCCCGGCTAAATTAACCAGAGGGAATGACCTCACCATTTCAATCCGCCATCAGGCTCCCTGAAAGACAATAAAGCGCAGGAAGAAGAATCTTCCTGCGCTTTATAATAATAACACAACATATTGAAGGCAGAGCCGATTCACGTGACGAAAAAGCGAATCAACATGGCATCTGCAGTTCTTGGCAACCTACAGCGTTGCCGCAACCTCATTCATAATATAGGCCTCAATCAGATCACCGATCTTGATATCACTATAATTCTCAAGGCCGATACCGCATTCATATCCATTCTGAACTTCCTTAACATCATCTTTAAAGCGTCGAAGAGATGAGATTTTACCAGTGTAAACAACCACACCGTCGCGGACGAGGCGAACACCGGCGTTACGCTCAATGCGGCCTTCAGTCACCATGGTACCGGCAATGACCCCGATCTTCGGAACGGTAAAGGTCTCGCGAACCTCGGCGTTACCAATAACCTCTTCCACAAAGACAGGATCAAGAAGACCGGCCATGGATTTTTCAATATCTTCGAGGGCATGATAGATAACATCGTAGGTACGCATATCAACATGTTCTTTCTCGGCCAGCGCAAGCACCTTTGCCGATGGTCGGACATTAAATCCAATAATGAAGGCATCTGAGGCTGCAGCGAGAAGGACATCAGACTCGGTGATGGTTCCTGTTCCGGAATGGAGCAACTTAACCTTGATCGCCTCGGTAGCCAGCTTCGAAACAGCAGCACCAAAGGCCTCAAGGGTCCCCTGAACATCGGAGCGAAGAAGAATGCGAATTTCCTTCATCTCACCTTCCTGAAGCTTCTCAAACAGGTTGTCGAGGGAAATCTTGGTTCCAGAGGCAAGGGATGTTTCACGTTTCTTGGCTTGACGTTCCTGACTTACAGATTTCGCCATTTTCTCATCTTTAACAACGAGGAACTCATCACCAGACATGGGTACGCCGGACAGGCCCTGAATTTCAACAGGAACAGCTGGCCCTGCCTCTGTCAACGTCCTACCCTTATCATCGCGCAGTGAACGGACACGGCCGGAGAAATCACCCACAACAAAGTTATCGCCAACCCGAACCGTTCCCTGTTGAATGAGAACCGTTGCCATAGCACCACGGCCTTTATGCAGTTCGGCTTCAACGACATGCCCATACGCCTTACGGGCCGGATCAGCGGTGAGTTCCAGAATTTCTGTCTGGAGAAGAATATTCTCCACCAGATCATCAATCCCTTCCTTTGTCTTCACAGAGGTCTTCACATAGATCGTATCACCACCCCATTCTTCCGGGACCAGATCATACTCGGCAAGCTCACTCATCACACGCATGACGTCAGCGTTCTCTTTATCAATTTTATTTACGGCAACTATAATCGGTACTCCAGCGGCCTTGGCATGATTAATGGCCTCACGGGTTTGATCCATGACACCGTCATCAGCCGCAACAACGAGCACGACAACATCCGTAATCTGGGCACCACGGGAACGCATCTCGGTAAAAGCGGCATGGCCCGGGGTATCGAGAAAGACCATATCGCCCTGGGGTGAACGGACATAATGAGCACCAATATGCTGCGTAATACCGCCAGCCTCACCCGCAGCCACGTCTGTATCGCGGATGGCATCGAGAATTGAAGTTTTACCATGATCAACATGACCCATAACAGTAACAACAGGAGGACGTGACATCTGCACACCGCCAGTCTCTTCTTCCTGAAGGTTGACAATGGAATGTTCCTTGGTCTGCATTACCTCTACTTCATATTCATAATCAGCTGCAATGAGTGTCGCCGTATCGAAATCAATGGCTTGATTCACTGTGGCCATGACACCCATACCCATGAGCTTGCCAATGAGTTCATTCGCCTTGACACTCAAGGCATGGGCTAAATCACCCACCGAAATAAACTCACCAACCGTAACCTTGCGTTTTGAAGCCTTCATTTCCACAGTTGAAGATTCAACAGGCTCTGAATACCGTTGCTTTCTCTTCCGGGAACGGGGTCCACGGCCAACCTTGACCTTTGAGGACATTCTACCGCCTAAGAGCGCGGCATCACGGGCATCAACCTCACCGCCCTGTTTACTCCGTCCCTTGCCACCAGCACGCGGTTGTTGAGTGGTATCAAAACGGACAATACGCTTGGCCTTCTTGCCCTTCTTTGCCGCATCAGACGGAGCAGCAGGTGGACCTCCGGGGGTCGGTGTTCCATTAGGCTTTGCACCGGTCGCCGGGCGAGGTTTCTTAAAAGTCTTTTGAGGGGGCCTACGGTTTGGCGAGGTATCCCGAGTTGGAATCGGCACCGTCGTTTGACCAATAATTCGAGCGTAACCGTTTTTAACAGGCTGCGCTTTCTCGACTTTCTCAGCCTCAGCCTCAGCCACAGGTGCTTCAGACGGCTCTTCACCAGCAGCCACAGGAGACTCCGCTGCCGCTACTGTCTCAGCAGCGGGTTTCTGAACCTCATCCGTTACAGGAGGGCGCGTATCTTCAACCACCGGAGCCGCGGGAGCCTGAACTTCCTCGGCAACCTTTTCAGGGACAGTTTCTGCTGTAACCGGAGTCTCTGCAACAGGTGGTTTTTCTTCTGCAACAATCTCAGCCACAACTGGTTCCGCCGCAGACACAACCTCTTGCTCCTGCACTTCAGGCTCACGTTCGACAACAGGTTCTTGCTTCGCCCGACGACGAATGATGGTCGTTCCACCCTTGTCGCTACTGATGCGGGTTTCTTTCACCACGGTCCTGGTGATACCAAGCTCAGCACGAATCTTTTGGGCTGTATCTTCATCGAGTGTAGAATTATAGGCCTTTACATTAAAGCCAAGGTCAATGAGTTTGGCAGTCAAATCCTTACTTTCTATTCCGGCTTCTTTTGCCAACTCGTATACTCTGATCTTTCTCATTTCACAACTCCGATACTACTCGACAAGGAAATGTCATATTCACCTTTGCAACGGAGCAAATGGAATATTCTTTTTCGTTTTTTGTTTATCTGTGCAGGGGAATGCTGGGGACATACATAAACCCCACGTCCAACCCCTTTCTGTTGTTGGCAAATTTCATGACCAACAACACCCAAACGAACCATTTCATTTTTAGGATGCCTGTCATTACAACAAACACACATCCGAATTGGCCCCAGTGGAAATTTAACTTTGTTCTTCTTCGACAATTCCAGCAGACCCTTCATCATTTTCAGAACCTGCATCGTCAGCCGGCGCGTCTTCATGACTCTCTTCAGCCACAACAGGTGCAGCGACCTCTTCCACCAGCACGTCTTCAGTGGAAAGGGCATCGCCATCTTCTTCCGGCACCACTTCATCACTTTCTGAGGTGTATTCGAGAGCTGCTGCTAATTCTTTAATGGCAACGACCTGATTTTCTTCCCACTTGAGAAGTGCCATCAACGTCTCATTATCAGCCGCTTTCAATTTATCCAGATGGTCAATACCACCGTCAAACAGGGTGTCCGCATCGCGATCTTTCAGGCCTGGAATCATTTTTAATGACTTAAAGCCCGGCAGAGCGTGTTTAGCGTAACGCTCTTCACTCTTCACATCAATCCGCCAGTTCAACAGCATGGAGGCGAGTCGCACATTCTGACCACCCCGGCCAATCGCGAGGGAGAGCTGATCATCAGGCACCACAACAAGGAGCGCCTTTTTATCCTCATCGACAAGCACCATGGAGACCTGGGCTGGCGATAAGGCGTTCGCAACAAATTTTGCAGGATCGGGAGACCAGGGGACAATATCAATTTTTTCCCCCTGAAGTTCCTGCACAACGTTCTGCACCCTGGAACCTTTCATGCCGACA
>JBFFNY010000004.1:0-19616 GCA_041562955.1 Desulfurivibrionaceae bacterium
CGAACGCGGCCAAGGAATTTATTTGGCAGTTTGTTTTTCCATCAAAGAAGATTTCGGTTGATCCTCAGAGCGGTATGGAGGCTCGACATCATGTGCATGAGTCCGGGCTGCAGAAGGCGGTGAGGCGTGCTACTCTGCAGTCAAAGATTGCAAAGCATGTCACGTGTCATACCCTGCGGCATAGTTTTGCGACGCATTTGCTTGAAAATGGGAATAATATCAGGGTGGTACAGTAGTTGATGGGGCATGCCGACGTGAAGACCACGGAGATTTACACCCATGTCATGCAGAGTGACATGGATGCAAGTCAGAGCCCGTTGGATCTATTCTAGGGATTATTGCGGTTTGATGATGGTTGCGATGTCCGCCCTGGATATGGTTTCTTTTTCAATGAGCAGATGGGTGAGCTGCTCCATAGTGTCCATATTGTTGACGAGGATCTCCCGGGCTGTTTGATGGGCATTCTCGATCAGTCCTTTGATCTCATCATTGATGCGGAGCATGGTTGATTCGCTCATGATGGGGCCCGCGCCCATGCCTTCGGGTTGTTTGAAGACGATGGGTCCTATTTCCTTGCTCATTCCCCATTCGCAGACCATACGGCTTGCCAGGTCTGTGACCCTTTCAATGTCGTTGCCCGATCCGGTGGTGATTTCCCCGAAAATAAGTTCTTCCGCAAGTCGTCCGCCCAGCAGGGTGCAGAGATTGTTGAAGAGGTGTGAGTAGGAGTGGGAGTGTTTCTCGGTCTCCGGCAGCTGCATGGTGACACCCAGCGCCTTGCCTCTCGGAATAATGGAGACTTTGTGGACCGGATCGGCTCCAGGAAGCATCCATGCCACCAACGCGTGGCCTATTTCATGATAGGCCGTGACCTTTTTTTCCTGCTCGGTGATGATCATGGAACGCCGTTCGGCACCCATCATCACCTTGTCTTTGGCCATGTCCAGGTCTTCCGCATTAACCTTTCCGCCGCGTCGGGCCACCATGAGGGCGGCTTCGTTGATCATATTCGCAAGTTCGGCGCCAGAGAAACCGGGGGTGCCCTTGGCAATGGTTTTCCAGTCGATATTGTCTTCCGTCTTTACCTTTTGGGCGTGAACTTTAAGAATCTGCTCACGGCCCAGGACGTCGGGTACGGGCACCATGACCTGGCGGTCAAAGCGGCCGGGTCTGAGGAGTGCCTGATCGAGGATGTCGATGCGGTTGGTTGCCGCGACAATAATGATTTTGTCATTGACCTCAAAGCCGTCCATCTCGACAAGGAGCTGGTTGAGGGTCTGCTCCCGTTCGTCATTGCCCCCGGCGTTGCCGGAGCTGCGGTGGCGGCCCACGGCATCGATCTCATCTATAAAGATAATGCAGGGTGCTTTTTTCTTGCCTTCGGCAAAGAGATCCCGGACCCGGGAGGCGCCGATGCCAACGTACATCTCGACAAAATTTGAACCGCTGATGGAGTAAAAAGGCACGCCCGCTTCGCCGGCAATGGCCTTGGCAAGGAGGGTTTTGCCGGTGCCCGGCTCACCGTAGAGGAGGACGCCTGTGGGGATGCGGGCGCCGGCATCGGTGAATTTCTTCGGGTCTTTAAGGAAGTCGACAATTTCGACCAGTTCATCCTTGGCCTCGTCAATCCCGGCAACGTCGGAAAAGCGTACTTTGGAGTCCTGGCTGTCGACGAGCTGGGCCTTGGATTTGCCGAAGGCCATGGCCTTGCCGTTCTGGCCGCCTGGTTTGCGCATAAAGAAGAACCAGATGCCGACTAAGATAAGGATGGGTAGCCATATGGTGAGGGCTTTGACGACCCCGCTGACTTCCCGGGTCGGGGTGATATCTATTTTTGCACCGGAGGAGGCAAAGGGGGCGAGAATTTCGGGATTGGAGGGGAGTACGGACTTGTAGTTTGCCCCGTTTGATGTTGTCCAGGTGGCAATATTGTTTGTCAGCGTGAAATGGGGGATGACCCCTTTCTCTACTTTGCTGGAAAATTCAGTGTAGGGAATGGTGTGGGTGTTGTCTGGTTGTCCTTTAAATAGGTTGAGTACGAGAATTCCGGTGAGGCCGATAATGAGCCAGATGGTGAGGTTTTTATAGAAATGGGTCAACGTGATCTCCTTGCGTGGGGTGTTGGCTGGCGGGTGTGCGGTACGCCATGGGCGTATGTTGCGTCTTGCGGTTTCGGTACTTAATTCTATGTTTAGGGTAAATCGACAGGGGTGTCAAGGGGGAATGGTTGGAGCCGGATGGGGTACAGCAGAGGGGGGAGGGCCGCAAAAAAAAAGAACCATCGGGCCGCCACCCGATGGTTCTGTGCAAGGAGTCGCTTTCTCTAATTTTTGACTGAGTAAGCAATTACTCATATATTAAGCATGTTTCGTGCCTCCTTTCTGGTGTAACTGTGTTTTCTCTGAAAAGGTCGATTTGACGGGTAGTTGCGTTGATTTGCAGTTTTTGGCATTGTGGGGCGCCGTCCCTGTTATGGGCGAATTTAGCGCAGGCTGGAACGGCAATGGCTTAATATGCGCCCATTTTTAGCACTACATAAGTGTTGCGCGTGTTTTTTACTTTTAGTATAGAGTTTGTACGGTTTTTTATTTCTAAGATGTTGTAGTTTCGTGTTAATCGTGTGGTGTCAATTTGTTTTAATGCGGGTATTGCAATGTTAATTGAACTCTGATACTGTAGTTTTAAGCTTAATCTGATGCTCTTGTTGAGCGAAAACTTGACAACGGCAGTTTACAAGTTATATTGTTTTTTATATTTTGGTCCTGTTCAATGTGAGGGCGGGATTTTTATGAATTTTAAAGGGAGGTGCAGCCACTGTCAGAGTTTCCCTTGTGGGAGAGGTGGTTGTTGAGTGGTCCGCCAATCGCTTAACAGCTTGAAACAAAACAGTAGGCCGGAGTCATCGTCTGGTGGTGCCGGTCCAAATCGTGAAACCGCGGTGTTGGCTTGTTGGAGGCGCAGCACAGGATAGGTCCTGGTTTCATATTTAAATGTCAGGGAGGAGCACTATGGAAGGCGTATTATTTCTTATTTTTTGGCTTGGTTGCGCTGGTCTCCACACCTTGTTTGATTTGAAGGTTTTGCCTGTTTTGAAGGCATGCCGTGAAGATGAGGAAACATTTCGTAATTTTTAAATTTTTAGAACAGGCGCCGTAGTGGTGACTTTGTTCTTAAAGGTTGTGAAGGGTCTGGATTGTGACACACCGTGTCTGCCGGTTCTTTCATCCACAAAGACGAAATATTTAACGAACGATATCTATCGTTTGCAATTTAAGGAGAGAGCGCAATGAATAATATTCTTGCTAAAATTTTACCCCAGGATGAGGGGCTTCAGGTTTCATCCTCAGCTAAATACAATACAGCTATTGTTCTGCTCGGCGGCTTAGCCCTTATGGGAATTGCCACCGGCGCCCATGCCTTTTTTATAGGGTATGAACACGCGTATGGCACCACCCGCGATGTGCCATGGGGGCTTTTGATTGCTGCCTATGTCTTTTTCGTTGTTACATCCACAGGGCTTTGCCTTGTTTCGTCAATTGGCCATGTTTTCGGTTATGAAAAATTTCAACCGATTGCTAAACGATCCGTTTTTATGGCTATCTGTACCATTCTTGCAGGTTTTATCGTTATTGGTTTTGAGATTGAAAACCCGTGGCGAATGGCCATCTATAATATCACCTCTCCAAATTTGACATCAAACATCTGGTGGATGGGTACCTTGTATGGTGCGTATCTCTTCTTTATGTTGATTGAGTATGCACTGCTTACCATGGGTAAGCACAAGGAAGCTGCTATGCTTGGTATGGCTGGTGTTATCTCCGGTGTTGCTGCCCACTCAAACCTGGGTGCAGTTTTTGGTCTGTTGAATGCGCGTGAATTCTGGCATGGTCCTTATATGCCAATCTATTTCATTACCTCTGCGGCGATGTCTGGTTGCGCTGCCGTTGTTTTCTTTACCTGGATTGGTTACAAGGCCAATGGTTGGGAGATGAGTGACAAGATGAAAGAATCTCTCACCGCGACTGGAAGATTGGGTATTCTTCTCATCACTACTATTTCCTTCTTTACCTGCTGGAAGATGATCTCCGGTGTCAGTGGTCAGGCTCCTGGTAAATATGAAGCTATGATGACACTTCTTACTGGTCCCTATGCCACTAGGTTTTGGGTTGGTGAGATGCTGCTTGGTCTGATTATTCCTTTTACCATTATCGTTCTTACTCGTGCGAAATCAATGAACGCCTTGTTCGTTGCTTCCGTATCCAGCGTGATTGGTATTTTCTTTATGCGTTACGATCTGGTTGTGGTTGGTTTTCTTGTGCCTCATTTCCATGGAATGGGTATCACTGACCTGCCGCATCTCTTTCCTTACAGCCCATCCTGGCATGAGATCGGTGTTGTTGCCGGAGCCATGGGGTTATGTGGAATGCTGTTCCTCATGGGTGAGCAACTCTTTAAGGGTCATCTTTCTGAGGATCACTAATCGATTAACAGAATTTAAAGTCGGGACGGATCTCTTTGGGGGGTCTGTCCTGCTCTTTAACGTCTGTTTTGAATGATTGGAGGATCGTATGGTCAGAAAAAGAAATGTAGTAAGTCCCATAAATAATGACTCTCCGGTATATCCCATTGGGGTGGCCGCCAGATTGATCGGTGTTCATGCCCGGACCCTGCGCATCTATGAGTCTGAAGGGCTTGTTAAGCCGGCCCATAAAGGGAACCGCAGGATGTTTTCACAGAATGATATTACCTGGATCACCTGTCTGCGTTCTATTATTCATGACCAGGGGATATCCATTCCCGGTCTGAAGAAGTTGTTGAAGCTGGTTCCTTGCTGGGAGGTTGCTGAATGTTCATCAGCCGGATGTGGGGGGTGCGCGGCCAGTGTCGATTGGGCCGAGCCGCGGGCACTGCATCAGGTTGGTGACGAGAAGGCACGAATCCTTGCCAAGGAAAAAGATCGCGAGCAGAGAGATCCGCACGAGGTTACCGGAAAAAAGCAAGTGTCACCTGGGTGATTTTTGGTCGTAATCGTCAGGTAGCAGGGGGAAGACGGGTTGCCGTTGGCTGAAATACCGTTTGATTTCTGCGAATGCTCAGGTGAGATAGGGGGTGTTTACCGCAAGGTGAACGCCCCCTTTTTTTGTTTTTTCGTCGAGGGGGCACCGGTTGCCGGGTTCAGCTTTCGTTTTCCTGCTCAAGATCAAATTTATTGATCTTGCGGCGCAGGGTGTCTTTAGATATTTCAAGCTCCCTGCAGGTGGCCATTTTTTTCCAGTTGTTGCGGGTCAGGGAGGAGAGGATGGCGGATCGTTCTATCTCCTCAAGGGTTTGCCCCTGATTGGTGCTGACTGCCTGTGCACCACCGCTGCCCACGGGCATGTTTGTCGTGGACTGGGGTGCGAACGGCTCCGGCAGATGTTCAGGCTGGATGAATCCGCCCGGGCAGAGGATGAAGGCGTATTCCACAATGTTCTCAAGCTCACGGATGTTACCGGGGAAGTTATAGTGCATGAGAATGCTGAGGGCCGAATCGCTGATGCCGACGATGTCCTTGGACTGCTGCGCGGCGAATCTGGAGGTGAAGTGTTCGATGAGGATCGGGATGTCTTCCATGCGTTCACGCAGGGGCGGCAGGACGATTTTGACGACATTGAGTCTGTAGAACAGATCCTCCCGGAAGGTGCCTTCTTTGACGAGCTCCTGCAGGTCCCGATTGGTGGCCGCAATAATACGGACATCGGCCTGAACAGGTTCGTTTGACCCTAGAGGTTCATAGACCTTCTGCTGCAGTACCCGGAGGAGCTTGACTTGCAGGGACTGGGGGATGTCGCCGATTTCGTCAAGGAAGATGGTGCCTCCCTCGGCAGCGGCAAAACGGCCCTGCCGGTCCTTTTTGGCATCGGTGAAGGCGCCGGCCTTGTAGCCGAAAAGCTCAGATTCCAGCAGGGTGTCGGGCAGGGCCCCGCAGTTGACGGTGATGAAAGGTTTTTTGGACCGGGTTGACGCGTTGAATATCGCCCTGGCAATAAGTTCCTTGCCTGTTCCGCTGTCGCCCAGGATCAGGACGTTGCTCGGGCTCTTGGCAATTTCCGGCAGGATGTTGAAGATCCGCTGCATGGCCATGGATTTTGAGATGATTTCGTCAAAGGTGTAGCGCATGGTGAGCTGCTTGCGCAGGTTGTCGAGGACTGACAGGTCGCGAAAGGTCTCGACGCCGCCGAGGATGGTCCCTTCGTGGTCAACCAGCGGAGCGGCGCTGATTGAAATGGGCACGCTCTTGCCCTTCACTGTTTTGATGGTGATGGAGCGATTGCACACGGGTTTGCCGCTGTAGATCGACTGGGCAATGGCGCAGGATTTGCCGCAGATGGAGGAGTGGAACACCTCGCTGCAGTATTTGCCGATGGCGTCACTGCGGTGCCAGCCAGTGATCAGTTCTGCGGCGCGATTGAAGGAGGTGATCTGCCAGTTGCGGTCCACGGTGAAGACGCCGTCGGCGACGGAATCAATGATGAGATCGTTTTTGATGTTGGCGGTGATGTCGCGAAAGGTCTCCACGCCGCCGATGACCTCGCCTTCATGGTCAAGAAGGGGCGCGGCACTGATGGAGACAGGGATGGTTATGCCGCCTTTCTGTTTGATGAATATGGAGCGGTCAATGATCTCTTTGCCTTCAACAATGGAGCGTTGCAGGATACAGGCGTCACCGCACACTGAGGAGTGGAAGATGCCGGAGCATTGTTTGCCAACCACTTCGGAGGCCTTCCAGCCGGTAATCGTTTCGGCGGCCTTGTTGAAGGAGCTGATTTTCCAGTCCTTGTCCACGGTGAAGACGCCGTCAGCAACAGAATCGAGGATGAGGTCGTTGCGCATGATATCGGTGACGTCGCGGAATGTTTCAACCCCGCCGATAACCAGGCCGTCCGGGGCCGTGATGGGGGCCGCGGTGATGATGATCGGTTTGCGTTGGCCGCTCTTGGTCGAAATGGACAGGGTTTTATTGCTGGTCGTCTGGTTGTTGGTGATGCAGTGGCCAAGGGCGCAGTCTGCGCCGCAGATCGAGGACTGGAAAATTTCTTTACACGGTCTGCCGATGACTTCATCACGGGCCCAGCCGGTAATGGCTTCGGCGGCTTTATTGAAAGAGGTGATGTGGAAGCTGGTGTCAACCGTGAAAACCCCGTCGAGGATAGAGTCCAGGGCGAGATGGGTCGGCTGAATGGTGGTGGAGTCATCGAGGAAGGTGATCAGCGCGCCGCTCGTGATTCCCTCGTGGTCTGGAATGGGGAAGGCGTTAACCAGCATGGTTTCAGAGATGTTGGTGGTTGCGTTTTTAAAGACCATTCTGAAGTTGGTCATGGGCTGGCCGCTGGCCAGGGGGCCGTACAGGCTGCACAGATTGGTGAACCTTTCGTAGCTGCTGAAGGCCTCTTTACAGTTTTTGCCCAGCATGCTCTCCTTGCTGACGCCGAACAGGGTCTCAGCAGCACGATTAAAGGTGGTGATCTCCCAGTTCTGGTCCACCGTGAAGCATGGGGTGTGTATTGTTTGGAGTGTCTGGGGCGTTTGCGGTGTGAAATTTTGGGTCATGGCTGCACAGTATGGGTTTTGGTCGGCTGGGTTATGTACGTGTCGGGTCAGTGCATTCGTTGCACGTGGTGGGTTTCCAGTAAGGATTACTGTTTAGATTTAGTATGAATTTCGATTCAAGGCAATGGTTCTTTTGAGAAAAACCAGGGGCTTGAGTGTTTCCTGGAGGTGTCGGTCAGGCGTAGAGCGGGATATACTTGTAATGCTCACAGAACAGGTCAAGGTGTTGTCGCTGTTCAGGTGTGAGTTGGTGGAAGGTGATGCCACAACGTGAAGGGGTGGATTCCTGGTCCGGCTCCGGGTAGACGAGGGAACAGGTGATGTCGAGGATGGTGGTTTCGGGCAGGTTGAGGAGCAGGTCGATCTGAAACGGTTCTTTGGGCCAGTATTTGAACGTCAGGGGGGTGAAGGCGAGTCCGGCCTGGGAGATGTCAATCACTTCACCCGAACCTGCAGCGCAGAGAATAAGGGAGCTGTTGCCGAGGACATGACGCGGGTAAATGCGGCGATTCGGGTGGTCCATGGGGAACTCCTTCAGGTGGATGCTCTTTGGTGAAAAAAGAGGGGGTAATGTGTAAAATGACAAAATATTTTTTATTCTATTGAAAATCGATTCCGTTAGTCAAGTTGAATTGCAGATATCATTAATGATGAAGATTTGGGGAGTTGTGATCCCCTGTAGGCAGAAACGTTGTTTTGAACGCTACGTCGATGGGTTAAGGGTTGTAAATTTGGCTTGACAGGTTTTGGTTTTCATGCTTGCTTACACGTCGCAAACTACAGATGTGTTGTTTTTTTGTCTGTCTGGTCTGGCGGGTTCTGATGCGCTTTTTGCTCCGGACAGATGCGGGGTTTGCAGTAGGTTATTGCTTGAGTGAACGATGCATTGGCGCCGGTGTTTCGCCGGGCTGATGTGATTTGTTTTTTTGGATTTATCATTTTCTGAGGGAGAGAAGGATGAAAGTTGAAGATTTGGAAAAGCTCGAAAATGAAGGCCTTGAGAATTTGCCTTCTGGTGAGCGACGTCGTTTTTTACAATTCGGCCTTTCTGTAACAGGCGTATTCCTGGGTGGCACTGTATTGTCTCTGACATCTGCCGGTAAGGCGCAAGGTGCCCTTGGCGGTATGACTGAGGCGAAAAAGTTTCCGTACAGCCCGCACTACACCATGGTCATGCGTCAGAACCGTTGTATTGATTGCGAGAGATGTAAAGAGGCGTGTCAGGAGACAAACCATGTCCCAGCCTATGGGTATCGCACCACTATTCTGAGCCGTGAGCGTTCCATCGGGCCTGATAAGACAGAACTCATTTTTATGCCGATTCTGTGTAATCACTGTAACCGTCCGCCCTGCGTACGTGTTTGTCCGACCTCCGCTACCTTTAAGGATGAGGTCACCGGTATTGTCAAGATGAACTACAAGCGTTGTATCGGTTGTAAGACCTGTATGGCCGCCTGTCCTTATAACGCGCGTTACTTCAAAGAAGAAAACCGAGCTGTTGATAAGTGTAACTTCTGTTATGACACCAAGCTCATTGAGACGAAGGGCAAAGGCACTGCCTGTTCCGCCGCCTGTCCTGCTAAGGTTCGTGTTTTTGGTGATCTGACTGATCCGACGAGTGAGGCGTATAAGTTGATTCATGCTCCTGAGAAGGTTGTATGGGTTCTGCGCCCAGAGACCGGTGCTCTGCCAAACGTTTTTTATATGAATGATTAATTTTATTCGTTGACGTTTTCGGCGTTGGGTTTGGATGAATTGTAGGTGGATGCTTTTGATTCCATCTGAAAGATAATAGAGGGATATGATGAAATTTTCTGTAAAGAATGTTTTTGGTCTGACCGGCTCTTTTATGGTCGGGGTTGCTCTTCTTGGCTTTAGCGGTCAGGCTATGGGCGAAGGGTATGATGAAGATACGTATGGGCCAGAGGCGCCAATCGTATTTGTTAAGCCGGTGAAGGCGGTTGACTTCTCCCATAAGATCCATACCATGGATGCGGGCCTTGAATGTGATTCTTGTCACGATGATCTGTTTGCAATGGAAGCCGGAGCTTCGGAAGAGAACGATGACTTCACCATGCAATCACTTTATGACGGTAAGTATTGCGGCGCCTGCCATGATGGCGATATGGCCTTTGCTTCGAATACCAGATGTACCATCTGTCATATTGGTGTGAAGGGTTTTGAGAAGTTGAACGGTGTTGAAGCTCCTGCCCATCATTAAGGGGCAGTTGTAAATGTAGTTTGGGGCAGGGCATTGGTTTTCTGATGTCCTGTCTGATATAACTCTGCCTGCGGTGGAGTGAAGTTTAAAAAGGGGAAGCATGTCTCAGTCGAGACATGCTTCCCCTTTTTTTGTGTTGTCTGGGTTTATAGGTTTTGCGGATCCGTTGACAACAAGAGTTGTATGTCATGATGTGCAGGTGTGTGTGGAGCGGTTTTAGGAGGGGTGCATGGGGGGAGTCTGGGGTGGTTTGGCGGAAAAGGTGTGTGGTGCCCATGGGTTAGAAGTTGTGGCTGAGAATATGATCTGCAATTCTCGGGTTGATTTCTAGTCCGGACCGCTCTGGCCGTGTCCGTATGGCGGGCGGAAATGGCGGACACTGGGCGCATCATGCTCCCGATATCTTGTTGTCATTGTCTATGTGGCCGTAAGTGCGATGTTTTTAGTAGGCAGCTGTTTGGGGTTTCAGGGTGCGTATATCGCTGTAAGGCGTCTGGATGCCGTATAAACGACGCAAAATGCGCTTCAGTGGCGACGGGGTGTGGGCGTATTGTGCGTCTGCTTGTGTAGAACTATTGAATGTTGATGTGTCTATTAAAACCACCCTGTATGTGTTTGCAATAAACCATTATAACGTGGATTTGAGGGTTTAGGCCATTTCTGGGCAAAAAATAATAAAAAAACAGTGGCATGGCACACCTGTTGCTCTTTGTCTACGTAACCAACAAGCAAGTTGATTAATAAGAAAAGCCAATCGATTGAATTGGCCTTCAGGTGAATCCAACTCATCTGAACACGGAGAGGAGGTTGTTATGGGAATTTTAATGCACATGCTCAGTAAAGGTCAGAAGAACACAGCTTGGTATACCAGACTTCATGCGAAGATGTCTGGTTTGAGTGAGTCTTTCTGGTTTGTTTCATCGCTACTGTTATTTATTCTCTTAGGGCCTTTTTCCGCAGTAGTCGCCATTGTAGCTCTTTTTCATCTGTCCAGCTCAAAGGTTGTGAGCACGATGAAAACCCCGGTTAAAAGTTAAGACTTGTCCTTTGCCTTTGCAATGGTGGCGGCCGGAGCAAAGTTAGGGGCGAGTGAGAGGGCATCGGCATGATCTGCGATGTTCTTAAGCAGAGACAAGGAGTGTCCATAGGTTTGGGTGCTCAGTTTAAATCATGATTCAATTTTTTGGAGAGGAAAGAAAAATGGTAAACGGATTTTCATTAGCCGCAGTTGCGGAACCAAAGGTGGCAACACCAAAGCTCAACATGCTGACAGGCTTATTCGCCCTGATCGCTGTTGTCGGAATCAGTGCTGGTCTCTATGCATTCTATGCAGGCCACCATGTTATGTATAACAATACACGGCAAATGCCTTGGGGAATTTTGATTTCCTCCTATGCGTTCTTTGCTATCACCTCCACAGGCCTCTGTCTGCTTGCGGCAATCAGTCACCTGTTCGGCGGAAACAAAATGGCGCCGATCGCGAACCGCGTTGTGTGGTTGTCCATCATCACGATCATCGGTGCCTTCAGTCTTATCGGTGTTGAGATCGAAAATCCTCACCGTATGCTCATCTATAATATATTGAGCCCGAACCTGACCTCCAACATCTGGTGGATGGGTACCCTGTACGGTATGGCTGTCGGCTTTCTCATCCTTGAGTTCTTCCTCATCCTGACCAAGAATTACAAGATTGCTGTCATCCTCGGTGTGGGTGGTGCTCTTGCAGAAGTTGCGGCGAACACGAATCTTGGTGCGGTTTTCGCAACACTTGCCGGTCACCCATTCTGGTATGGTTCTCAGCTCCCTGTTTATTTCCTTTGCAGTGCCTTTATGTCCGGTGCGGCTGCCGCGATAATGTTCACCAATCTTGCCTTTAAAATCAGAAACCGTGAGATTGATGCCACCACCATGGCTGGTATGAAATCAGCGGCAAAGGTGCTTACCCTTACTCTGGTCCTCATTATTGTCGCCACCGCCTGGAGATTCATCTCTTTCTTTGTCGGCGGTGCTGAAGGCGGACGTGTAGCAGCAGAGGCCCTGATTTCCGGACCTCTATCCTTTAACTTTTGGGTCTTTGAGATTCTGATCGGTCTTGCCATTCCTCTCGGTCTGCTGCTGATGACGAAACTCAAGTCTGCGCCTGCCATGGCCTTTGCCGGCTTCCTTGTCCTTGTGGGTCAGTTCTTCTCCCGCTACGACCTGGTTGTTGCCGGACAGCTTGTGCCTCATTACGCCGGTTGGGATAACCTGCCTACCTACTTCAGCTACATTCCATCCGTTTCTGAGATGATGGTGACCTTCGGCGGGATCGGTGTGGTCGGAGCCTGTTTCCTCCTTGGTGAGCGTTTCTTTGGCCGTGCCTTTGATGATCATGGCGCCCACTGAGTTGTAGGCTGACTGTAACGAGCCGTTTCATGGTGCCTGGTGGTCATCGTTGATGACCACCAGGCATGTACTGCAAAAAAATAAAGGGATTTGTCACAATGCTCTCAGACGATAAACCAATATTCACCATCGGTGTTGCAGCCAAGATGCTTGAAGTTCATCCCCGTACGTTGCGTATCTATGAGCAGGAGGGTTTAATCCGCCCTTTTCGGAAGGGAAAGTGGCGTTATTTCACCATGGATGATATCAAGTGGATCGAATGTCTGCGTTCCATGATCCACGACAGCGGCATCTCCATTGCTGCCATCAAGAAACTCCTGCAGTATACGCCGTGCTGGAATATTACCGACTGTTCTTTTGAAAAGAGAAAGCAATGTACGGCCTTCATGTCAAGCGGACTGGTGCCGCGTAAGATTGCTATGCCAGAGCGTCCTGAGAAGATTGCCAAGATCTCAGGTGGCGATGCCGCAGCCTAGGTCCTCGGTGACCTGCTGTTCTGTTGTATCGGGTGAGGTTCAGCCAGACAGGAAACGACTGGTGTTTGGCGCCAGGACCCACACGCACCATTTCTCATTGCGGGTTCGCTCAAGAAATTTAATGGATCTTGTGTCCAGATGAGCGAGTAACTCCGGCTCCATCGATGTCATAAAACCGCTTAAAATATACAAATTCCCCTCCCAGAAGCTTGGTGTTGAAAAGAGCTTCTGCAATAACTCCGGGTGGATATTCGCCACCACCAGATCAACGCCTGCCGTGGACGGCAGCTCGGCGCGCAGGTCCGTTTCACTGACCGTAATGCGTGAGTCAACCCTGTTGCGGATGCTGTTTGCCCGGGCAACCTCACAGGCCAAGGGGTTATTGTCGCAGGCCTGGACACGGGTTCCCTGTTTGGCTGCAGCAATGGCGAGAAGGCCCGTGCCGGTGCCGAGATCCAGCATGGACTTGATCTGTAATTCAGGGGTGGTCGTGTATTTGTTGACCATCTGCAGGCAGGTGCGGGTGGTGGGGTGAAACCCTGAACCAAAGACCACACTCGGGTCAAGCACGATGTCCGCATCTTCTCCATCCCATACCGGTCCAACCGTTAAGGTGCCGACAGTGAAAGGGGTGATGGCGTGTCCGGCATCCCACTCCTCATAACTCAAGTCGGCCTGGTACACGATCGCGCACCCGTGCGTTGTGCAGAATGCCGTCATGAAATCATCTTTATTGGTGTGGAAAAAGAGTATCCCGTTGTCGTCCTCATGCCAGGTGCCGATGAAATCAGGGTCGTTGATCTGGGGGATGGCGATGGTGTCGAGGTGGTAGATGAAGAGTCGGTCGTATTTGGTGTAGGGAGGGCGGAGCATGGTCGTCTTGGTCTGGGATGAGAGGTTCGGGTGGGTTGTCTTGAGCGGATCAGCATCGTTCAGGGTGATGTTCAGGGGGCCTGACCGGAGAGGATACATTCAACCCGGTGTCCTTCCACCCCTGAGTCGGACTGCGGGACAACGGTGGGGGTAGGGTCAATACGCAGAATAACATCGGCAATGCCGTACTCTTCCATCAGGATGGACTTGATTTTCTCGCACCGTTGCCGGGCCAGATCCTGCAATTCCTGTTTTGTCAGGGTTGTTTTCTTCGGCGGCAGGGCAGGGGGTAATGCTTCCTGTTTGGGGGTGATCAGTTCCTGCCCATAGTTTTCAACCACGGCCGTTCCCGCAGCTTCAATGGCCTTGGCCTGCTTTCGTTGTTCCGCGTTCTGCTTTTCCCTGAGCAGCTGAGCACGGTCTTCCTGGCTGCCGCTGTACCCGGTCAAGGTGAGACGGAGCAGGGGACGGTTTTTGACAATGGCCTGCAGGGCGAGGAATTTATCCTGCTGGTCCGGGGCCACGATACTGGTGCCCGGCGTGAAGATCAGCTGGTTCGGAGGACTTGCTATTGGAGGATAGCAGGCGCTGAGGGCTGAAAAGGGGGCAACCATGGTGGCAAGAAAAAACTCCCCCAGTTTTTTCCCATAGGCGGACTGAAAGGTGTAATACGGATCCGTTGCATCGCCGTTAATCGGAAGAGTCAAACGGATATGGTGATCTGCGTCGGTGAGGAGCGCCACAATATCGGGAAAACGGGGGTTGCCTTTTTCCTGGTTGCTGAGGGTGAGGTGGCGAAGATCCAGTTCAGTGGTGCTTGCCATGACACCCCCTTCTTCATGATAGTTGATATTGAGGTCGAACATGCCGTTCTCCACCCCGTACCCTGTGATCGGTTCAATAAAGGGACGAAGCGTCGCAACGGGGAAATCTTGGATGGTCACAGTCAGGTCGGCACCGAAGTTTTCGGTGAAAAATTGACTGGTGCCTGAAACCGTAAAAAGGGTCTGGTCGTCGCCGTGTCCCTCCAGGTGGAGTCTGGTCTCGGATGTTCCGGTTGAATTGATGGACTCAATGGTGCCGGTGGTTTTTGCAATGGTGTAGGAGAAGGGTGGTTCTGTGGTCTGATCGAGCAGGGTGAAGCTGGAATCGGTGAAGGCGATGGACTCGATGGATACCGATGGCGTGTGACCGGTGCCTGACTCACGTGGTGGAGTGAAAAAATCATCCCGGTTTAAAAGTTTTTTGCGCGAGATGGAGAGTTCGGTGTGCAGCTCTTTCATTTCGACCTGTTTCAGCTGAACTGTGGCGGGGGAAAGGGAGAATGTCCCCGCAGTCTTGAGCTGGGTTATGGTGAGCAGCTGGTGCTGGTCTCCAAAACGCAATTTCAACCCCTTGACGGCCGCTGACCCTGTAAAGCTGGGGGCGGGGAGTGAGATCTGCCCCTGGGCTGAAAGGGTGCCGCCGAGAAGGGTTGGCTTGACCCAGTGTAAAAGCGGCTCGGGGATGAGTGCGAGGGGGATATTCTTCAGGTTCGATTGCAGTGAAGTGCGCAAGGGGTTGAACTGCACCGCACCCTCTCCACTCCATGTCCCCTGTTTCAGTAGGGTGGTGGTGACTGCAAGTGTGGCCTTGTCCTGCGGGTCGGATGACAGGTTTGTTCCTGTCAAGCGCGGAATACCGATCCTCTGCGGTTTATTTTGAAAATCAAAGTCGCGTAACTCCACCATGGAGTCTGTTATGGCCAGGGTGTCTATTTTCCATAATAACTGCTTTTGACCAGACTTGAAGGTGGGTATTGGCGAAGGGGTGGCAGGGGTCAAGCGAAAGGTGCCGTTTTGCAGCTGCACTCGGCCCAGGTTGGCGACCTGCTCGGCATGGGAGTAGTGACTGGCGTCCAGACTGAGGTGCGGAATGGTGATGATCTCCTTGCCCTGAGCGTTCAGGCCGAGGTCTGTAACGCTGAGCTCGGTATTGGCAAGGCTTGTGAGTTTATGCGGGTCAAGCGGTGCGAGGGTAAAGGAGGTCTCCAGTTTCTCCACCACGCCTGAGGTCAGCGTCATGTTATCGGCCTGGCTCAGGTAGCTGTTCAGCGATGGCAGGGGCAGTTCTTTCAAGATGAAGAGTCCCTCGAGCTGCCATGTACCGGGGTGAAGGGTTCCCTGGCTGGAAATTCTTGTCTTGCGGTTGGTCACACCGTTCAAGGCATAGGTGCCTGTTTGGGAGTCCGCGTTCTTGTCAATGCTGAGATTGACGTTGTCAAGGGTGGCCCCGAAACCACCTGAGACATGTTGATCAATGAAAATGAGGCGGCCGTTTTTGATGACAAGGGCTTCAAGTGCAATCCCACCCTGGCCCGGTGTCCCGCTGAACGATTCTTTCGCTGGAAAGTAAAATTGACCGTCCTGGGTTCGGCTGAGGTGGAATTCCGGTTTTTCAAGGACCAGTTTGTGAAAAACGAGATTCTGCTCTTTAAGATTGCTTGAAAAGGTAAAGGAGGCGGATTCAACCTTGTTATGGTTCTCCCTTCCGTCATTGACCCAGAGGTCGCGCGCCAGACCTGTGCCTGAAAGCTTAAGGTTGAATGTTTCGTTCTGCCCGAATTGCGCGGTCACGGTGATGTCGAGATCAGCCTTGCCCTTGTTCAGTAATGTCGGGAGCGGGGCCGGCAGGTAGTTGAGGTATGCCGTCAGACTTATATCTTTTAAATGCACCTCGAAACGCTGTTCGTCTGTCTGTCTCTGACCTGAGAAGCCGCCGAAATTAATGGGGCTGCCGTTGATTTCAGCTGAAAAATAAGGGGAATCGTCCGGGCTGGTTTCCCCCGGCAGTCGAAAACTGATCTGGCTGATGGTATGCGTCGTGTCGGACGGCCTGTCTTCAAAAATGATTTTGGCGTCAGTGAGCTTGAGGTCACTCTGTTTCAGCTGGGCAATAAAAGTTCGCACGGAAAACGGACCGGGTTGATCCCTTTGCTGAAAGAAACGCTGTGTATTGAAGGATTGGTCAAGGTTCCGGACCAGATGCAGGAACACGGAGTTTCCGTGGATGGCCTTAAATGGGGTTTGGCCGGTGAACAGGGATTCGGGGCGTAATTTTATCTTTAACCGGCCAAAAGAAAAGAGGGGGTCGACCTTGTCCTCAGGGTTATTCTTTTCTCCACCGATAATGCCGTTTTTTAAAACGACATGAAAGCGGAAAGGATTCACCTGGGCTGAGCCGATCGTCACCGGCCGGTCCAGCTTTTTCTCAAGATAGTTTGAGCCGAGGGAGGTGATCAGCAGGGGGGCGGCAAAAAAACCGAAAAGCGCGTAGCCTGTCAAGGTGAGTATGAAGAGGAAGAGTCCTTTCTTGATGGGGGAAGATGGGGGTCTGGGGGCAATCCGTCTGCGCCGCGCTTGACCCGGAACACCAGGCTTTTCAATGGGTATCGTGACAGAACCTGGCTGTGCTTCGTCTGTTGTGGTGGGGGTGTCCTGTTGCTCGTCGCGCGGGGAAGGGGGAACTGTCATTGTTGGGGCGCCAGTATAAAATTATTCCCGGTCTTGAGACAGGACCGGAAAAAGAAATATCGTGTTCATCTGAAACCCTGTTCCGGTGCAGAGAAAAGACTGGGTACGCGGCTGGAGGAAGAACAGATCTCTATTGCTGTGATTGCTTGTTCCTCAGGCCTGAGCACAGGACAGGGTGTGGTGTTTCGCTTAAATAAACCTCGTGTATCACCAGCCTCTATGCTAATCTGTCTCACGGTTGAAATCAACAGAGAATTCTGTTTTTCACAGGGCTGAAATGTGTCAGGTTGACCGGTCGGGCTGATACTTCTTTTTTTACTCTTTCTTGTTTGGAACCATGGCTTTATTTAATCGAATTCGTAGTGTTCTGGCGGTGGTGTTTGCGGTGGCCATCACCCCTTTTTTCAGTCTGCAGGCCCTGCTGTATCTCCTCGTTTTCCGGACCACGGAGCAGACCGCCCAGGTGGCGCCCCGGACGTGGGCGCGATGGATACTTGCGGTGAGCGGTGTGACGGTGAAGGTCGAAGGGCTTGATAAGCTTGTGAAGGGGCACCCGTATATCTTCATGGCGAATCATCAGAGCCAGTATGATATCTTTTGTTTGCAGGGTCGTTTTGGCTGGGATTTCCGCTGGCTTGCCAAAAAGGAGCTGTTTGAGATTCCGATTTTTGGCAATGCCTTGCGCCGGAGCGGTTCCATCCCTGTTGACCGGAGCAGCGGCCGGAAGGCCATGGTGAGCCTGGCTGAGGCGGCCCAGAGGATAACGGACGGCTGTTCCGTGATTATCTTTCCGGAAGGCACCCGAAGTTTTGACGGTGTATTGCACCCTTTCAAGGTCGGGGGCATGGTGATTGCCATCAAGGCCGGGGTTGAGGTTGTGCCCATGGCCATATGCGGTTCCAGGGATATTCTGCCCAAGGGCAAAATCTGGCCCAAACCCGGCATGGTGACGATTCGTCTGGGGGATCCGGTCCCTGCTGCAGTCTATACGCTGAAGCAGAAAGCCGAGCTTGCCGCCGTGCTGGAGGAGAAGGTTGCGGCATTGCTCGCTGAGGGCTAGCCGCTGTCTTGTGGATATCCTCCGGGGTATGCAGCGCGTGCAGTCACCCCTCTATTTCATCATCACCTGTTCGGGATAGGACAGCAGTCCTGTCCCTGAGTCCATCTTTGCCATCCCGCCGATCGGCCATATTCTGTTCTGTGCGCCATGGCCGACAGGAAAATTCCCCCAGATTGGAAATGCGGTGTCTTTGAGCAGATCCAGGACCATCTTCCAGATATCTTCAATTCCACCGCATTGGCTGAAGTCGCCAAGAATCAACCCCTGCAGGTGCTGGAGTTTGCCGGCGAGGAAGAGTTGGTAGAAGAGACGGTCCACCGCATAGGGGGCTTCGTTCAGGTCTTCCAAAATGAGGATCTTATGGTCGAAATCAAGGTCAAACGGGGTGCCGAGCAGATGGTTCAACGTGGCGAGATTTCCACCCGTCAGGACCCCTTTCCCCTGTCCGCTGCGTAATATTTCAATCCCCCCTTTGAGCTCAAAAGGGGTCATGCGGGTCAGGGTGTGGAAGAAGTAGTCCAGACTCTCCTTGTTGCAGAGGTCCAGGGTGGTGAGGTTGGGGCCATGGAAGGTGATGAGCCCTGTTTTTTCGGTGATGACGTTGCAGAAACCACAGATGTCACTGAAGCCGATGAGGGGTTTGGGCTGTGTGCGGATGAGTTCAAGGTCAATGCCGTCAAGGATCCGCATGGTTCCATAGCCGCCGCGGACAGCCAGTATTCCCGCAACTTCAGGGTCGCGCCATAGTTCATGGAAAATATCGAGACGTTCGGCATCCGAACCCGCCAGGTAGGGGTGGGGGGTTGCGGTGTGGAGCGTTTTAACGGTAAAGCCGTGGTCGCGCAGGATGGAAATGCCTTTTGCATAGGGCGCGGCCTGGAATGGACCGGCAAGGGGGGCAAGACCAATGGTGTCACCTCTTTTCAGGGTGCGGGGGAGCAGAGCGCTAACAGTTTCGTTCATGGATGAGTTGTAATCCTTCCAGGGTGAGTTCGGGGTAAACGTGGCTGATAACAGGGGCGTAGGGGGCAATGAGTGCGGCCATGCCGCCGGTGGCAATAACAAGGGGCGGGGTCGGAAATGCGGCACCAAGACGTGCGGCCAGACCTTCCACCAGTCCGCCATACCCGAAGAGAACACCGGTTTGAATGGCGGTGATGGTGTTCCTGCCGATGACGGACTGCGGCGGGGTGGAGATATCCACCTTCGGGAGTTGTGCTGTTTTTGCCGAAAGGGCCTCCATGGAAATGCCGATGCCGGGGGCAATGGCCCCGCCGAGGTAGGCCCCTGTTTCGGAAATGCAGTCAAAGGTAATGGCGGTGCCGAAGTCAACAATGATCAGTCCACAGCTGTGGCGGGCAAATCCTGCCAGACCGTTAATGATCCGGTCCGCGCCCACCTCAGCTGGGTTGTCTGTTTCAATCACAACGCCGGTGTCCAGGTCCGGCGTGCCGATGATCAGAGGGGTGATGCCGAGATGTTCTTTGCAGAATGAGGTC
>JBFFNY010000005.1:0-18225 GCA_041562955.1 Desulfurivibrionaceae bacterium
GCATTACCACGGGCACAGATAGCGGCACCGTTATCAATACTCTTTGGATTACCTTCAAGCTTGACGAGCTTGTTGTCACGGACCTTACCAACCAACTGACAGCGCCAGAAACACATTTCACAGATACCGCCGACAGCGGTTTTAGTATCTGCGAATGATCCCGGTGCAGTGAACGGCGACTTGGCAACTCCTGCCTTTGCAGTAGCCACTTTTGACAGTGGTACAGATGCAGCTGCAATAGATGCAGTTTGCAGGAATTTACGTCGTGTTACTTTAAAAGCCATATTCTCCTACCTCCCTCAGGTTTTTTTAGATTTGAAACGAGTGTCTCAAAAAAATATGCTTCTTAAAAAAATGGACGAAAAACTTATGTTACAGCTTGATCGAATTCAATTTCTTTTTTTGTAAAAAAATCAATGAGTTCAATTACAATTTTAACATACCCTGTCTCCGCTTCGGCAAGAACAATGTCTCGAAAGGTGACGAACCAGGGTAAAAATAATTTTTCAATAAATTCTTCAGCTTTATCAATATCTTCTTTATAGATTAAAGATATAAATTCAAGCTCTGTTGTTAAATGATCAGGGAATTCAATGGTTGTGGTATCAAAGCCATTTTCACGATAAAATTTCAGTGTGACATCGGCCGTAGTATCATTCAATGAACCGTCAATATACATCGAACCATAGGGTGGTGCGATGACCTTTGGATGTCCATTAATGAACAAGCGCGTATAATCCACCTGCACATCTTCCAGGAATTGGTCTGAAATTTCAACAGGAATAGTAAATTCGTCAGCATCGACCTGAAGTTGGTCAAGAAATGAATTGAGTACAGCAAGAAAATCCGAATTAAACCATTCAGCCTCTGGATAGCGTGTTGCTTGGGCCAGAAAGCTAAAGACTTGCGATAGTTGCTCAGATTCTTGCGTCATAGATTATCAACTCATGGGAGTATAGTAATCCGGGTCAAGATGGAGATGATCCGAATAATTTGATTTTTAAGTAAAAAACTGTTTACCACAAGAACCGCATGCTTCATATGTGGCAAATTGTCGCGGAACAATTATTCATATTTTTAACAACTTATCACCTTCCAAACCCGATTCCAAGCGAATGTGACAATTTGCCACACATGAAGAGAAAATCAATGCATCGCAGATGACAACGGTGTAAAATAAATTTATTTATTTAGGTAAGCTTTACAGGGAAATAATGGCAAACAGCGAAACAACAAACCGATTAGGAGTACAGTGGCTGATTAAACTGCGCTGGTGGGCTGTTCTTGGTCAAATCCTGACCATAGTAACCAGTAATCTTTTTTTCAACCTGCCCATTCCGTACCCCGTAGCCTGCGCCATTCTCCTGATCGAAATATCGACAAACATAGCCCTGCAGGTTCGCCTCCCCTCAATACAACAACCCCTTCTAAGGCTCATTGTCCCATTCACCTTAACTGTGGATATACTGCTCCTGACCGCACTCCTTCATTTCACAGGCGGTCCCATGAACCCCTTTACGTTCCTGTTCATGGTACATATTTCCCTCGGCGCCATCCTGCTCCCCCACCGCCTCTCCTGGTCCATTACGATCTTAACCATTTTTTGTTACGGCCTCCTTTTCATTCCCCACCTGCAGGTTTCCATAACCAGTCCGGAACAAACCATACAGAACATCTGCGACATCAATCAGGCCGACATGGTGCGGCATCTGCAGGGCATGTGGGGGGCCTTTGCGATTACATCCTGCCTCATCACCTTTTTTATCGCCAAGATACAAACCTCATTCAGCCAATACCACAACACCCTGAATCAGCTTAAACATGAACAGCTGAACAATGAACGTTTAAGTTCTCTCGCCACACTGGCCGCAGGGGCTGCCCATGAACTTTCCACCCCACTTGCGACCATAGGTGTTGCCGCCGGTGAAATCGTCTATGAATGCAAGAATGATTCACATATCTCCGCTGATCTGAGAGAAGATGCCGACTTGATCAAAGACCAGGTCCATCGCTGTAAGGATATCCTTTTTCAGATGTCCGTTGATGCCGGTTCCATGCAGGGTGAACCGATCGTTGCCATTTCGACGGACCGTCTCTTGCAATTGACCATGGACCTGCTTCACGACACGACAGGCATCAGTATCACCAATACAATCCCGGCAACCGTATTTAATCTGCCCAAGAGATCCGTCAGCTGGGCCTTGAAAGGCCTTCTTAAAAACGCACTTGATGCCACAGGAGCGGACAGGGCAATCAACCTCACCTGTTATGCCACAACCAGTCATCTCTGTTTCAGTGTGGAGGATAACGGCCATGGAATGAGTCCAGAGATCTTGAAATCAGCCAAGGATCCCTTCTTTACGACAAAACCTCCTGGTGACGGAATGGGGCTTGGGCTATTTTTAGCAAATTCTATTTGTAATAGATTCCACGGCAGTTTATCTTTCCAGTCTGAACCACATAAAAAAACTGTTGCCACCATCACCTTTGCACTGGATCAGGTTACCCCATGACAGAAGAACAACATTCGATATTACTTGTTGATGACGATGATTTATTCAGAAACCGTATGGCAAAGGCGCTCACGCGTCGCGGACATCATATCCTCACCGCATCAAGCTACAGAGGCGGAGTCGAGATCATTGCCCAGCAAAAACCGGACTACGCCATCGTTGATCTTAAAATGACCGGAAAATCTGGGCTGGAAGTCATCCGTACCGGCATTCGCCATCACCCGACCATCCGCATTGTCGTGCTCACAGGGTATGGCTCCATCGCGACGGCCACAGATGCCATCAAGCTCGGTGCAATTGGTTATCTCACCAAACCTACGGATATTGATGATATCATGAACGCCCTGGTTGATACCGATACACCGAAGCCGGCCAAGAAACTTCTGCCGCCATCACTCGCCCGCGTTGAATGGGAACATATCAATCGCATTTTAACTGATTGCGACAATAACATCTCATTGGCCGCAAAAAAACTTGGGATTCACCGGCGGACGCTGCAACGGAAATTGCAAAAATATCCGCCCACGGTCTAGCAATACACCCTTTTCATCACCCTGCCTTGTCCTGAATTAAACCGGGTCACGACGTCCTGCCCGCAAACAGGACATACAGGGCAATAGCACAGAACACCACCCTCCCCTTCAGCCTTCCCCGCCGAAGAGCCGGTAGATGACCATATGGTACGATACCAAGGCAAGAAAGAGAAACAGCATGACCGCTGACCAGGTCAAATACACCTGTTGTGCCGCCGCCACCCCTCTCTCCAGATACCTGTTCCGGGTAAAGAGCTGCACAAACCCACCACAAAACCCGAAGAACACGGAGCCGAACAAGGTTATATAGATAAAATATCCGATGAAATTATACTCCGCCTTCACAATGCAAAACGGACAGTGATGGTACGGCATGGCATAAATGAAGGAAGAAAATGTTGTGATGATCGCATCCAGTGCAAAAACCAACCACCCGACCATGGCCAGTCCATACAGATAGACAAGCCACGGCTGACCTTTTTTCCTGCAGACAAGCCCCAGCAGCAAGAGACTGGAGCTTGCGAGATAAAAGCAGGATAATGGTGACTGAAAAAGACCTGAAAAGGATCCCGAAGTTTTAACCTCGTCGAAGATGATGGCACAGCAGGAGGTGATGATATCAGGAGTAAGCCCTCCAATATAGACGGTCTGCAGGCCTAGATCAGCAAGGATGAGCGGCACAAGCAGGAGCAGCATCACATATTTGAACCGGACCAGGGGATACGCCTCAGAGCTGATATCAAGCCGGTGCACCACAATCCACAACCCGGCATAAAAACTTGCAGCGAGCTTGACATACAACAGGGGCATCCCGTAACTATTGGCCAATAATGAGCCTGTACCACACATGGCGCCGGCAATAAAACCGGCGTAATAGTCTGCTGCACCGATGAGAAGAACCAGGGATATGATCTGAAAACAGGCGCCATACATCACAAGAGTTGAAGAGAGCCAGATTTCACCTTCTAATTGAATCTGTGTGTTGGAATCTGAATCAGGATTCCACCAGCGCAACACGCGCACAGCGGTTTTACCCGCCATAATCACGAGAAAACAGCTCAAAATACTGACAAGTGTGAGGGCTATGGACCAGGAATTCAGGAACATGATGAACGAGTCCTGCCATCCATCATTTCAACGACACGATCAACACAGGGATGTTCGACCACCAAGGGGTCATGGGAGGTCATCACGATGGTCTTGCCCTCCTGCTTAAATTCTTCCATAAAACCCAAAAACCGTTCACTCAACTTTTGATCCAGATGGGCAGTGGGCTCATCAGCAAGGATAATGGGAGGGTCATTGATCAGGGCCCGGGCAATAGCCACCCGCTGCAGCTCGCCACCGGAGATCTGCGAAACCAGAAAATGACGCCGATGGTCAACCCCAAGACGCTCAAGAAGAACAACTGCCTTTTCACACCTTACTTCAAGACTATAGCCCAAAACCATCAAGGGAAGCATAACATTGTCAAGCACGGTTAATTGCGGCAACAGATTGAATTGCTGAAAGATAAAACCAATATATTCACGCCGATGCAGGGTGAGAAAACGATCCGGCAGACGGGATAATTTTTTTCCCGCAACTTGAGCCGCCCCAGAGGTCGGTGGAAAGACACAGCCAATGATGGACAATAAGGTTGATTTACCGGAACCGCTGGGACCCTTTAAACAAATCACTTCATTGCGCTGCACATCGAGATTAATATCATGCAGGGCCGCAACCTCGTTTGTTAACCCCTGATTATAGGTTTTATAGACATTGTGAATGGATATCATCATCTCTACCTCATGGCCGAGTCTGGAGGCACGGAGGCGGCACGCCAGGCAGGTATGACCGTGACGGCAAGATAGGGCAGAACCGTAAAGCAAATAACCAGCAAAACATCGCCAAAACGGACCACGGGCACCAGATGCAAATGTGGCGTGATCACCGACCAGCCGAACATCACGGGTCGAAACAAGGCTCCGTCAAAAAAAGCTATATGCACATACCCCAACGTGCAGCCCAGGAGCAAGGCGAGAAAAGAGACAGCAAAGCTCTCATAGAAGCGAACGGCCAGAACATCGCTGGTCTGCCAGCCGAGAAGTTTCAGAATGCCAATCTCACGTTTCTCCTCCGGAGTCATGCCCGAGGCCTTATCCCAGGCCAGAATAATAAAAGCGGCAAGCCCGGTGAGTAAGCACACCGAGCCAAACCCTGAACGCCAGCCAAAGACGACATTATAGGTCTTTTGAATCTGGGGCCGGGTAACAACCCTTGTATCGGGCAGTAGCTCTGCGATCTTGCGGGCAATGGTTTCTATCTCTGCAGGATTCGCCACCGTGACCAGAAGATCTGTGGCATAGGTGTCACTGATATGAAAAAAATCGCGAGTATCAGCAATGGACATCACCATGAGATCCGCGGTAAGCAACTCTGACTCCGGTTTAAACTCCCCGGTTACGGTAAAGGTCTTCTGCGTGAGTTCAGGCCGGAAAAAAGAAAATTTCCGGCGCCCCTGAAGGTCAAGATCACGGACCACACCCTGCCCCAGAACGACTTCACCAGCGGTGCTGCCATTGGGCAGGCGACCTTGCAGAAGTGCTGTTTCAAGACGTGGGTCAAAAGACGAAACACCCAAGAGGGTGATATTTCCGCCTGTTGTGGTTGAAAAATGATAGCCCCAGACCCGTGGCTCAACACGCCTGATGCCAAAGATTTCCTGTAATGTATCGCCATAGGAGACGGGAATTTGTTCCTGCCGCCCTGCAACCATTCTTTGGACCGTGATCTCCGGGGCCAAACGTAACGCCTGCTGGGCAACGTCTGTTAATGCACCGGTGAGAAACTGAAAGGATGACATCAGAAAAATGACCAGGGCAAAGACCAGGAGCACACTGAGATTCTTAGTTTTTCGGCGCCACAGGGACATCAGTCCGTAATCAAGGAGATTACGCTGTTTTTCAAGTCCTGTGTTCACTGAGCTACCCCATAAAAAGAACCAGAGGGGAAATGGTCCAAAGCACCGGGATGATCCATGAACGGGGCAATGGCGTCTGTTATGGCAACATGGCGGGTGTAACGGGCCTCTGTGGCCAAACAGAGATCCGTAAGCCCCAGCCCCGCGACAAGCACCTCTTCCGCTTGCTGATCCGGTGTTGAATGCACCTGCAAAGAGGACAGGAAAAGCAACGCGCCATCCCCAAGGGCAAGGATGACAAGAAGAACTAGAAAGAAAGAAGAGGGACGCATGGAAGACCGGGGTTAACGCATTTTTTGACCAACGCGCATGGACTCGACACGTTGCATGGAAATAGAGGAAAAGGTCACAATCTCGGTTCCATGATGATCCTGCTGAAAATTAAGTGCGGCCTTTTCAGTGGCAAAAGGGATGAAATCGTGGCCCATGGGGCCGTAGACATCACTGCCAACCACATAAAAACACTGCCTGCCGTCGATCCAGTCCAGGGAATAATAATCCTTGACCCAGATTTCACGCAACTCTTCCGGGGCTACCCCATAATAAGAGCTGTTCAGAACGAACACCATCAGATCCTTAACCCCGTCAAAATAACGGGACGTATTGTCCTCCAGCACTAAGACACTGATCCAGTTCGGGTATTTAGCCACAAACATACCACAGGTCTGACAGCGGGTTGTCGCGGAAAGAGATTGGTCGGGTTGAGACAGCGCCGCTTGCGCAAAACCTGAGACAAAAAACACAACAACACATATTCGACAACACCATTTCTTCATCAATGCAGCTCCTCCGCAAGTAAATCGACAATAACATCCTCACTGACACCACCGGATATCGCGCCGACAATGATATGGGCTCTATTCAGGACAATCGTCTGGGGCACCACACGAATATGATACATATGGGCAATCACCCCACCCTCATCCATTAAAACTGGAAACTCAATGCGTAAATCAGCAATAAACCGCTCCACCTCGTCAAGATTGGACAGGGTGTTGATATAGGCGATATGCAACCCTCGATCTGCATAGTTACGATGCAGACCATTGAAAACAGGGGTATCCGCCTTACAAAATTTACAATCAGAATCCCAAAAGCGGATAATGACCGGCTCACCGCTAAAGTCTTTCAGGCTAAAGGCGTTGCCGGCAAGATCAACGCCGACGAACATCGGCGCAGGATCACCAATCTTTAAGGTCTTACCTTTTTCTTCACCATTACAGCCAAAAAGTAACAGCAGCGCGAGAAAAAAGACACGGGAATATTTCATCTACGCTAACACCCCTTGAACCATATTAAACACACGTGGGGACAGTTGTGAAGCAGCAAGTTCACGGTTATGGGTCACCACAAGAAACGTTACCCCGTCCTGGTTAAACTCTTTAAACAGGGCCAGGATATCATGCTCAGTGGTCTCATCCAGATCACCAGTGGGCTCATCTGCCAAAATAATCTCAGGACGATTGATAAAGGATCTGGCAATGGCCACCCGGCGCTGTTGACCACCGGATAACTGACCGGGCAGATTATTGGCTCGATCAGCAAGACCGACACGGTCAAGAAGGGCCATGGCGTACCCGCGGTCCCCCTCAGGACTCTGTGAAAAAGACAGGGGCAATAAAACATTCTCAATAACGGTGAGGGTGGGAATGAGGCTTGCAAATTGAAAAATAAAGCCGATTTTCCGATTTCGCATCACAGCAAGATCCGAGTCCGACTGCTGCCAATTCTCAATACCGTCAATATAGACCGTGCCGCTGTCGGGTCTTGTAAGACCGCCAATAAGAGAGAGCAACGTCGTCTTGCCAGATCCTGAATGACCAAGAATCGTCACAAAATCACCCTTAGCAACACCAAGATTTGCGGAATCAACGGCTTTTAAGATCCGGCCTTCACATGAATATGTTTTTAATAAATCAGTACAGGTAATGAGCACGTAAGCCCCCCTAACAAGGCAGTTATATAATTCACATAGAGTAACAAGGCAGGCAAAAAATACAATTTTAAAGTCTCACCCACCGGGGTTATTTCAGCCCCTTCTCTATTTTCTCTTGCAAATATTTTTTTTTGATTTAACTTCACGTTCGTCTGGTGTGACAATTTGCCACGTGCGACATATTGACACGTTTTTCAGAAAACACAATGAACTTTTACACACAGCACGATGCACATGAAGGGAACAGTTTAGCTTAAAGACGAGACACCCTGAACCATATGTTTATTTGTTATCATCCTGTCCAAACACAGGATGACCTTAATATTGCAGATTTACTCCAGGTAAATCAATGAAGTAAAACAAGGAGAAGAAAAAATGAAAATTTCAAAAAAGGGAATGATTTCCACCCTCGCCGCCACCGCCCTCACCATGGGCATTGTTGCAACGTCTGCTGCCAGCGACAAGTATGAAGTAACATACTATATTGCTGGAATGGGTGGTCACTTTGCCAAGGCCGTGTGTACCATTGACCCCTCAGCCGAAACCCCGATTACCGTTAACGAGCTCACCAAGATCGACATCGGTGACGGCGCAAGTCACCCAGTACATGATGCCCGTATTGATTATAAAGATCGTGACACCATGTACTGGTCCACCTACAAACTTGATCCTGCCACAGGCAAAACTCACGTTGGCAAAACCAACCTGAAGACGGGAGAAGTTACCCAGGATGTTGACGTCGCTACACCTGAGAACGTTAAAATCACAAAGAAAATGTACTGTGCATCCGGTCAGACTGAAGATTATTTCATGCCTATCACCATGTCGAGCCCTGCCTACATCGACGTTTTCACCAAGAAAGATCTGGATCTGAAACATCGTGTATTCCTTGAAGGCACCGAGGCGGACCCTAAGATTCCGTATAAGTATTTCCACGGCACCACTTCTCCAGATATGAAGAAGATGATCATCGCCATCAACGAAACCGATACCGATTACGGCACCGGCGTTGGTCGACTTCACATGAAAATGCTTGATGCCAAGGCCCTTGAACAAGGTCAGGTAAAGCTTCTCGCCTCAGGCGTTGCCGACGGAAACAAGAAAAAGACCATTTCCTTCCGTCAATACTGGTCGAACGACTCCTCCATGATTGCCAATGCCACCGGTGACATCATGTTCGTGATTGATGCCAACACGCTGGAAACCCTTGATACCGAGACCATGCCTCCTCTGGAAGAAACCCATGACGCCATGTTTACTCCGGATGATAAATATATCGTTGCAACTTCCCGCACCAAGGCGGTATACAATGAAGCCTGTGCAGATCCACAACATCCAGGACCAGATGACTTCCTGATGGACGGTCAACTTAAGCTGTATGATGTTGCAGCCAAGAAATTCATTGGTAAAGCCACCTCTGTCTGCCTGGCCTGCCATGACGAAGAGATTGGCCCCGGCGAAGAAGGTGTTCACGCTGTACTTTGCGGCCTGGACGGCGAATTCAAATAATTCGTCACCACCATATTCGTACCAGAACGGGGGAACATTTTGTTCCTCCGTTTTTTTGTTTGCAGAATACAGGTTTATTATAAAAAAGGTATCCCCATGTCAAAAGGTAAACTTTCACTGGTTCATGTCGCCTGGAAAGGTGTTTCCCGCAAAATTTTCAGGAACATCGTTTTAGTTTTCGCGGTTGGATTACTGGTTGGTTTACTGGTCTTCGCCCTCCTGTTTAAAAATGCCGTGGAAGAGGATATTGATCAGGCCACCAAACGGCTTGGGGCTGACATTGTTATCGTGCCGTCCAAAGCAAAATCCATGGCTGAAGAGTTCATCTTTGAGTCAAAACTCAAGACCTTCTATATGGACGGGTCGGTGTATGAAGAATTAAAAGACATGGAGGAGATCAGCGCATCCACCTATCAAATCTACCTGAGCACCCTTGATTCCGGCTGCTGTTCCATTATTGAAGGACAAGTTATTGCCTTTGACCAGAAATCTGATTTTGTTGTGACCCCATGGATGCAAAACCCGCCCCTCCTTAAAAAGAATGAGGTGTATGTCGGGCATTATGTGTGGGAATTCCTGGGACTCATTGAAACAATGAATCTCTTCGGGGCCGACATTCAGATGGTTGAACATCTTGAAACCACAGGGACCGGGATCGATCATGGTATTTTCATGCGTATTGAAGATCTCGATGCCTTAACCGAGTCCTCCCTGGGAAACTACAAGAAAGGCCAGATCTCGATTATATTTCTTAAAATTAAAGAAGGGCTTGATGTTGAAGCAGTTGTCGGCCGTATCCGTGACATCAACCCACGGGTCGGGATCATGACCCGCGGCAATATCGGCGCTGATGTGCGCACGACCCTGGAAGATATACTACGGGTCTTTATCATCACCATTTCCATTTCATCATTTCTGGCAGTTCTTCTGGCCTGGTCCACCTTTTCTGCCCTGGCCAATGAACGTAGACGTGAGGTTGGTATTCTTCGGGCCCTGGGTGCCCAGAAGAGCCATATCATCAACCTCTTTCTGTCAGAGGCCTTTATCATTTCTTTTCTCGGCTCTGTATTTGGAATTTTTCTGGGACATTACCTCATCAGGTATCTGGCCAGTGACTTCCAGCTCCTCAGCCGTCTTGACGCCAACTCTATTTTTTCCAGCCACTCCATGGTGATCAGCCTGATTGGCATGGGAGCCGGCATTGTCGTCTGTCTTGGCGGCGCCGCCCTACCGGTTCTGCGCCTTGCCAGGCTCGAACCGCTTCTGGCTATTAAGGAAGAGTAGAGGGTTCGTTTTTCCTATGGTGCAGCCGCCCCCCTTTCAGGGTTTTATGCATCGCGGAGGCGACGTTGTCCGTGGTCTCCAGTGAGGGTCGCTCAAGCCCCCCCCTCCAGCCAACTTAGGTTTGACAATTATTTTAGGTCATGCTACCAGTGTATCCTATTGAAAACTTTGGAGACATAATGCAAACCTTTGATGAACTGCTCAAACATTCCACTACAATCCATGGCCACACCTGTGCAGGTCAGGTCATTGGTGTCCGGTTATCCATGATCGGTTTACGTGAAATTGGCATTGATGACCCGAAAGGCGCTGACCGGAAAAAGCTGTATGTTATGGTTGAAATAGACCGATGTGCCACTGATGCCATCCAATGCGTCACCGGGTGCACCCTCGGCAAACGATCGCTTAAATGGCTCGATTACGGCGTCATGGCGGCGACCTTTGTCAATCTTGAGACCAATAAGGCCGTACGCATTACCGCCCGCGAAGAGTCCCGTGAACTCGCCAAGAAATATATCCCTGAAACAGAAGGGAAATACAAGCAGCAGCTCGAAGCGTATATCATCATGCCGGAAGAGGAGCTGTTCAAGATTGAGCAGGTCCAGGTTGCTATCCCGCAAGCTGACATGCCGGGTCGTCCGCTCAGCCGTGTTCAATGCAGTGAATGCGGCGACTGGGTCCAGGATTGTCGTGAAATAGTCAGAGACGGGATTACCCTCTGTAAACAATGTGAAGCAGGGCGGTATTACAAGGTCATCTCCTGAACCATGTCTGATTTTTCAATACTCACCCCTGATGCCGTTTTAGATGTTGCAGAAGAGGCCCTCGGGTGCAAATGCTCAGGCTACTACGCCCAGCTCAACTCCTATATTAATCGTGTATATGAAGTTGAAACCAATGACGACAAACGGTTCATCCTGAAATTTTATCGCCCTGACCGCTGGACCATCGATGCCATCCTTGAAGAACATCATTTTATCCAGGAATTGTATGGCCACGATCTCCCTGTTGTCCCACCTCTGCGTCTTCATGGTCAAAAACAGACCCTCGGCAGTTACAAGAATATTCCCTACGCCATTTTCAATAAAAAATCTGGCCGTTACCTGGATGAATACAGTCTTGACCAGTGGCAGGAGCTGGGCCGTCTCATCGGCAGAATGCACCTTGTTTCAGCAGGTTCAGACACCATCAACCGCAACATCCTGACCCCCCAGTCCATAACCAAGAGTCAGGTTGAGTACCTCGTTCAAGGAGGTTTCATTCCCCCTGAGCTCTGCACCCAGTTTTCCACAGTCTGTCAAAATCTCATCGATCTCATCACACCAAAATTTGCAGATATTTCACTCATTCGTCTCCACGGGGACTGTCACTGGGCCAATATCTTAAACCGGGGTGAAGAGTCTTTTCTTCTCTTTGACTTTGACGATATGGTCATGGGGCCTGCGGTACAGGATTTCTGGATGCTTCTTCCCGGGTATCGGCAGGACTCACTCCCGGAAATAGCGAGTTTCCTGGAAGGGTATGAAGATTTCCGACCATTTAACCGCAGAGAGCTCACCCTCATTGAACCACTTCGAGGTATGCGGTTCATCCACTATATCGCCTGGTGCGCTCACCAGCAGAACGATCAATACGCACAGACTGAGACGGGCTGGGGAAGTTTTGCCTATTGGCAGCAGGAAATACACGATCTGGAACAGCAGATCAGACAGATCAATTCAGAACAGGCGTTTGATGAGGGCGGCTATATATATATGTAAGGGGTAGCGAGAGGGGCAAATCGGCCAGGAAGCTACTAGACAATCTCTTCCAGATCATACACGGTGATCTTGTTCCGCCCGGTTTTCTTTGAGAAACGCACGGCATTTTCAGCATAGCAGATAAAATCATCCATAGTTTCAGGCAGATGCGAGGCAAGGGATGCCACGCCAATAGAGACTGTCACCTGTCGGCTGAAACGTTCATCATAAATACGATGTTCAGCCATGGCCTTTATATTCCGGGCAATCATCTCCCCCTCTGCCAAACTGGCATCGGGTAAAAGTACAGCAAATTGTTCGCCGGCAATACGAGCGCAGATATCCGTATGGCGCATCTCACCAGCCAGTGCCGCACCAAACTCCTTCAGTATATAATCACCATACTGCTGCCCGCACTCCTCATTGATCACCTTCAATTCATCCAGTTCAATAACGAGGACAACCAGGTCCGACATCCGTCTCGTGGCAAGCTCAAACTCACGCTGCAGTACCTCATTGAAATAACGCCGATTATAAACAGAAGTCAGCGTATCAAGCACCTCAAGTTCACGTAGCTTGAGCTCAAGTGCTTTAATACGGGAAATATCTTTATAGATATGCAATGCCTGCCAGACAAAACCGCCGGAGTCTGTAATGGGATGTACAATAACCTCATACCATTTTTTACCACCACCCGGTTCCTGCATCTCCTCTGTTACCGATTTCCCGCTATGAAAGACCTGACATCCAGGACACTTCGACTGCGGCTGATTCGAGTGATGAAAAACCTTGAAACATTTTTGCCCAAGGGTGGATTCGTGCAGGGATTTTGCCGCCTTATTTGCGCGGATAATATTAAATTGCCGGTCAATAATGAAAATAATATCATCAAGGAAATCGAATGTTTCCTGCCATAGCTGCTGACTGTCGACCCGGGATTCAAGCGGTGAGACGGGTACAGCCATACCCTTCTTAAGATGCTGAATTCGTTGATGAACTGAAACCAGTTCCTGTGGAGATGCGGTTTGTTTTACAGTCAAAAGTGGATATCCAGGTCTCAAGTAGTAATGAAAACTATAGCCTAATAGTGAATAACTAACCAATATATGGGAAATATTCAAGTTTGTTTTTCTTAATTCAATTCAGAACCCTGCTTGTCATTGGTGGTGAGACATCAAGTTACCTAGCAAATAGTACTAATATGGCCACGGGTACGGACTGAATACATGCAGAGAACGTATCGACCGAAACCGTGTGTTATGCCGTAAGAGAATCCAAACCAGAAAGATGCAACAGCAGATCATTTGTAGTCTTACAGCCACATTTTCTCTTTAAATTTGAGCGATGCACCCGCACGGTTTTGGGACTGATGTTCAACTCCCTGCCAATATCATCGGTACTGAGCCCGCGTCGAATGAGATGGGCGACAGAGACCTCACGTGGGGTCAGAAGATCAATGAGGTTTGAAGTTTTCCTGGAATGTTCCTGCAAGAGTTTGAAAATATCACCCGTAAATGACTTTGACAGATACTTATCACCCCGGGCCACGGTTTCCAGTGCAACAGTCAGTTCACTGTCGGAATCTACCTTGAGTAAATACCCTGCACATCCGAGCTGCACTGCTCTTTGAAAAAACTCCGGTTTGGGATTGCCCGTGAGCATTAGAATTCTTGTCTGGGGCAAGAGTTCTTTAATTTCAGAGGCAACATCAAAACCATTAATACCCTTACCCAGATCAATATCCAGGACGATCACATCAGGCTTTTGGACCCTGGCCAGGTCAATGCCTTCTCTTCCTGTTGCGGCATCGCCAACACATTCAAAGCCGTCCAGACCAGTGAGCATCGCCTTCATTCCAAAACGAACCAGAAGATGGTCATCAATGAGTAATACGCGAATCGGATCAGTACCGGTCATCATAAAAATTCCTCGGAAAGTGGAAAATGCAGCGTAAAGGTCGACCCATGACCAAAATCAGACTCTACTTTAATTCGTCCTTTATGTTTAGTCATAATACCATAACAGATTGACAAACCCAGCCCTGTCCCTTCGCCTTCACCCTTTGTTGAAAAAAACGGGGCAAAGACATCATCTAAATTCTTATCCTCAATGCCACAGCCGGAATCCTTTACAATAAGAACAATCTGATCTTCCACCACAGAGGTCGTGATAAAAATAAGACCGCCGTTCGCGTCAATGGCATCAGCACCATTGGTCAACAGGTTGAGCAGCACCTGTTTCATTTGATCAGGCACACCAAGAATTGCAGGAATAGGCTGCAAATTGGTTTCCAAGACAATTGACCGCTGGCTAAAATTTTTCACACATAACTTGATCACATCCTGAACAATCTCATTTAAATCGACAGGCTCAAAAATGGCGGTAGTCGGTCTGCCGAAGTTCTGCATTTCTCGAATAAGATCACGGAGACGCTGACACTCCCCGACACAAACATCAAAAAGTTGCTTTTTCTCTTCATCCTGCTCATCAAGCCGGAACGATTTTAGAATTTGTTCCATGCCGAGCAGGGGACTGGAGAACTCATGGGAGATTGAAGACGTCAACTTGCCAATAGCCGACAATTTCTCGGCATGGAGGAGTTGCTCATAGGTTTTGGCCAATTCATTATTTTTCACCACCAGGAGCTCTTCCAGATTATCACGATGATCTTTAAGCTCAAGGTGATTGGCGAGACGCGCGCGTAAGATAGAACCGCTTATCGGTTTAGAAATAAAATCAATAGCCCCGACCTGCAGACCGAACTCTTCATCTTCCTCATGATTCTTTGCTGTGACAAAAATCACCGGGATCGTATTCGTCTTCTGGTTTTGTTTCAATCTGCGGCAAAGCTCATACCCGTCAATGCCCGGCATCATCACATCGAGCAAAATCACGTCGGGCACACTTTCCTCGGCAACGGTCAGGGCCGTCAACCCATCCAGGGCAAAGTATAATTTATAATCAGGTAAATGTTTGGCCAGGAGCTTCACATTGCTGATCAGGTCATCAACAATAAGTACGGATTTACGTTCTTTTGGGGGTATATTTTTGTTTATCATGAACCAGGTAATCCCTTTGTTGGTGGGGAACAAACAATAGTGACCAACATCTTATTATTGTATTGACTTCTTTTCGTTTCAGAGTAATATAGCTGAATCCGACGCGGGGTGGAGCAGCTCGGTAGCTCGTCGGGCTCATAACCCGAAGGTCACAGGTTCAAATCCTGTCCCCGCTACCAAAAATTCAAGGACTTAGAAGACTTTCTTCTAAGTCCTTTTTTTTTATATTCAATTTGGCCCCAGACAGCTCTGAGAAACTGCATAACTATATGTTGTTTTATGTTTTTTGTAAATGAAGAGTACCCTTAACAGGCTGTAAACAAAGTATTTTCTGTTTTTTCCTTAAAAAAGATTAGATTCCTCACGAACCGTCACAATGCCGGACTTGACTGAACATCCCGTCGTGGTTAGATAAGAAGCACGAGGACTGCAGTACAAACTTACAAGGTTTAACTTCAACTCAGACGTTCCATGAAAAAAAAGATTTTTTATCTCCTCTGCGCTGTTGTTGCCCTCCTGCTTACTCTGACAGCGGCATTACCGTTTGTTATTGAAAGTAAAAAGGTCCAGCTGCACCTTATCCAAAGAATTGAGCAATACTATCCGGTCGAGGCGAAGGTGGCCCATGCGCAACTCTCCTTCTTCCCGTCGCCCCATATCAAGCTGGTCTCATTGGCTGTTGCGCATAAAGACTTTTCCCTCCTTATTCCTGAAGCTGCGGTTTATCCCTCGTGGAGAATTCTCATCGGTCAGCCGGCAATCGGCCGTATCCATGTCACTCACCCGCAATTTTCACTCCTTACCGATGTCCTGGGAAATCAAGATGCAGCACCCCAAGGCAAGGCTGACTTCAACTGGCTCTCGCTCCCTCGCTTCACCCTGCATGTAACAGATGGCTCAGTGCAGATGCCCGCTGTCACAACCCCGTACGGCATTATCAGCGCTGCACATTTTACAGAAATTGGCGCAACGGTCTCGGTACAGAGCAACACGATTGCTGTGACATGGGACAGTTCACCAAGTTTCGGAAAACAGTTTGATTTTGAGGGTTCGCTTGCCCTCTCAGACCGAACAGGTCATGGGAAAATGACCGTCAGTCATCTTGACCTGGCAAGGCTGTATAACACTTCAGCACCCCTGCCCTTCTCATTCATTCCTGACACCAGTGACTTCTCCGCAACCTTGCACTATTCCCCTGCGACAGGTCTGTCTCTGGAATTTAACGGAGATATACCGGACGTCATCATAACGGGAGATGACCAGTCCCCGGTTCCTCTCCTTATCAAGGACGGGAATTTTAAGGTCACCAGCCATAAAGACTTTTTTGAAGTTTCAATGGCATCCCTTATTCTTGAAGAACCGGCTTTACAACTTGCAGGTTCGGTCAGCTATTATCTTCCCAAAACCGGTTCTGAAAAACATGTCAAAATCAACCTGCAGGGGAAAGAGATCGATGCCACAACCCTGCGTCAAAAAATACTTACGCTCTTTGGCGGTAATTATGTTGCCGACACCGTTTGCGAGATTGTCCAGAATGGTTATGCCAACTCGGCATCCTACACCTTTGACAGCCCTATAAGAGATTTTGCAGACATCCATACCATGACCCTTGATGTTGATATAGATCGAGCCGATATCCATCTCAAATATGTACCCATCGACCTTGACAATGCCAGTGGCCAGATACGGATTAAAGATGGTGATTTGACGGGCTGGGATATCACAACAGAGGTCAAAGACTCCTTAGGCACTAATGGATCATTTCTTGTAGGGCTTGCTGAAAACAACTGGGGTCTGAAGGTTGACGTTGATATCAATGCCAACCTCGCTGAACTGCCCCAGATCTTACAGGAAATCATCACGATGGAGGACGTTGTTGACGAATTACACCTTGTAAGCGCCACTGGTCGCGGTGATGCCCATTTACACATTGGCGACAGCTTGACTGATTTTAATGTGGTTGTTGATGTCACAGGATATGACAACCCGGAAATACGCTATGAGCGGATTTCAGCCCCCATTGCCCCCCAGGAGGGACAACTGCAGGTTACTGGTTCTGAGGCGAACTGGAGCAACCTGTCTCTCAAGATCGGCAACCACAGTATTCGTGAGACAACGGGTCGGATTTCATGGCAAGAGCCATCTATTGCATTTGCCTTAACATCCATCACGGGCCTTTTTGATAATAAGACCATCCTCACGGAATTAATGTCCTACCCAACCCTTGCAGAGCCCCTGCAAGCCGTGGCCACATCCGTGACCGGCACGACCCTGCTCCATGGAAAAATCAAAGGGAACTTTTTTGCCCCGGCTAGCTACACCTACGACTTTGACGCCCAATGCAACGATGTCACCATCACAAGCCCGCGTCTTCCTGAACAGCTCTCCATTATTTCAGCACAGGCAAAGGTCACAGACACCGCCGTTTCCATTGCCGAGTCCACAGGTCTTCTCCTTGGTAAGCCGGTGCAGTTCCAAGGTCGTCTAAGCCATGCGAACTGGATGAATTGGTCCGGAGATCTCCTGTTTAACGGTGAACTGCAGTCGCCCGTAACAGGCTGGCTCAGACAGGAACAACTGATCCCGGAGAAACTGCTCATTAAGACACCTGCCGTTCTTGAAAAAATGCAGGTTAAGTGGACGGACACGGAACTTGTTGTTCAAGGCGGGATTCACCCTGTTGGAACAGA
>JBFFNY010000006.1:0-17475 GCA_041562955.1 Desulfurivibrionaceae bacterium
CAGAATCAGAATACCGCCGCCGACCCGGAAGGAACCCACGGATATTCCGAAAAACCGCAGAATGGCCTCACCGCTGAACAGGACTACCAGAAGGATAATTCCCATGGCCACGGAGGCCATGAAACCGTTTCTATTGCGCTCTGCTCTGGCCTGATCCACCGTCAGATTGATAAAGATCGGGATCGCCCCCACCGGGTTGACAATGGCCACCAACGCGGCAAAAAATTTGAGATATTCGCTGAGACTTCCTGTTTCCATAAATAAAACCTATAACAATGAACAAGTTATTGAAACTGAACCATAAATTGTTCATTATTATAGCATAATTTCTTTATCACTGTCTTGCTTGATTCAAGCAAGACAGCCGTCTTTTAACATCGTGAAGGAGGAGGAGTAATGGAAAAGAATAAAGGGCACTGGAACCCCTATCTTGCCGGGGCGATGAGCGGTGTCGTCATTGTTCTGTCTGTCTGGCTTGTCGGCAAGTATGCCGGAGCCTCAACCAGTTTTGTGCGCTCTGCCGGGATGCTTGAGCAATTATTTGCGCCTGAGCGTGTTGCCCAAATGCAATACTTCATCAAGACCAGTCCCATCATTGAATGGCAATGGATGTTCGTGGCAGGAATTTTAGTCGGCGCCCTGCTGGCCGCGCTCACATCCGGCACCTTTAAAATGCAGGCCGTACCCACCATGTGGCAGCAACGGTTCGGCAAGGGGATCTCCAAGAGAGCCATCGTGGCTTTCAGCGGCGGCCTGATCGCCATGTTCGGAGCACGACTGGCCGGAGGCTGCCCAAGCGGCCATGGTCTCAGCGGTTCGATGCAGCTTGCCGTCAGCGGTTTCATCGCCATGATTTGTTTCTTTATCGCAGGAATTATAGTGGCCAGAGTTGTATACGGGCCGGAGGTGAAAAAATGAACCTATTAATATCTGGGCTTATAACCGGAATTGCCTTTGGCTTTTTACTGCAAAAGGGTCAGGTGCTGCGCTATGACCGGCAACTCGGCGCCTTACGCCTGCGTGACATGACCATCGTAAAATTCATGGGCTCCGCGATCCTTGTCGGCATGATCGGCATCTATCTCCTCCATGACCTCGGCTTGGCCAAACTTTCTATCAAGACAACGCTTCTCGGCGGGAATATCATAGGTGGCCTGATCTTCGGGGCTGGCTGGGGTTTACTGGGGTATTGCCCCGGAACTTCCGTGGGGGCCTTGGGGGAGGGACGCTGGGATGCCATCTGGGGCATCGGCGGCATGCTTGCCGGGGCCGCAATTTATGCGGAGGCCTATCCGGTCATGAAAAAAACCGTTCTGACCTGGGGAGATTTCGGTAAAATCACCCTGCCGCAGATCCTGGGTGTGAACCATTGGCTGGTGATTGTTTGTTTATGCGGCGGAATGATCCTCCTCTTCCGCTTTTTCGAGAAAAAACAGCTCTAGCTCCTGGAACGTTCGCCATACTCGGCCTCCCACATGATATTGAGGTCGAGCATGGTGCTGAAACCGCCGGGTTCCTCTTTCAAACGGTAAAACGCTGCTCCGGTTCCGGAATGTGAACGGTTGTAAAACCGAGTTCCGCCTGCAACGCTTGACCAAAGGCAACAGCCGACTCCTCCTCGCCATGGACAACAAAGGTGTGGGTCGGCTTTTTCTGCATGGCTCCGGCCCAGGCCAGCAACCCTTCTCGGTCGGCATGGCCGCTGAAGCCGGTCACCACCTCCACCTTGGCCCGGACCTGATACTCCTCGCCATAAATCCGGATATCCGCTTCACCATCCACAATTCTCCTCCCCAGGGTATAGGGGGCCTGCCAGCCGGTGATCAAAATCGTGTTTTTCGGGTTGCCAATCCTGCGCTTAAGGTGATGGAGGATACGGCCCCCTTCCATCATACCGCTTGCACTGATCACAATCGCCGGGCTATCGGAGGCACTGAGAATCTTGGATTCTTCCACCGATGCCGTGTATTTCAACGTCTCAAAACCAAAGGGATTGTTATCACGGTCCTGAAGCATAAAGTTGAGGATCTCCTCGTCATACACCTCGGGGTGGAGCCGAAAGATATCCGTGGTTCGCGTCCCCAGAGGGGAGTCGACATAGATCGGAATCTCCGGGATCTCGCCCTTTACAAAAAGCTTATGCAGCGCATAGACGATCTGCTGGGTGCGGCCCACGGCAAAGGCCGGGATCAGGAGTGAGCCACAGTTTGCCACCGTTTCATTAACAATCCTCTTTAATTCTTTTTCTGACTCAGGATATGGAGGATGCAACCTGTCGCCGTAGGTACTCTCGATAATGAGAATATCGGCCCCTTCAATAATCGGCTCCGGGTCACGGATGATGGGGATACCCGGTCGGCCGATATCACCACTGAACACCAGCCTTCGGGCGCTGCCCGTATCCCTGTCCTGGATGTCCAGAACAACATGGGCACTGCCGAGCATATGACCGGCATCAACCAGGGTTAACTCCACCCCCGGCAGGATTTGTCGCTTGCGCCGATAACTCATGCCGACAAAATACTGCATGGCCTCGACCACATCACCCTTGGTATAAAGAGGCTCAAAAGGTTTTTTACCCTCCCTGGCGCGCTTGCGGTTGACATACTCAACATCCTTCTCCTGGAGAAAGGCACTGTCAAGCAGCATGATGGCACAGAGGTCCCGGGTGGCGGAGGTGGTGAAGATATCGCCCTGAAAACCGTTTCTGACCAGACAGGGGATATTCCCGGAATGATCAATATGGGCATGGGAGAGGATGACCGCATCCAGCTCCTTGCCCGGACAGGGAGATTGCCGGTTCAACTCAAAAGCTGTCTTCCGTTTACCCTGAAACATCCCGCAATCCAGCAGGAGTCGATAGCCGTTGACCTCGAGGAGATACTGTGATCCGGTTACGGTTTTGGCACCGCCGTTGAAGGTAATTCGCATGGGTAATCCTTGGAACTTGTTTTTACTGGGAAACGGCTGATCGGGATCTGCACCTCTTCATCCCCCTATTTTTCCTTTTCGATAATCCCTGCGGTCATCACAAAACGCATGGCCTGATCCATCGGCATATCCAAGGGAATGAGATCCTCAGCAGGAAGCATGACCGTATAGCCGCCGATCTGGTAGCTCAAAGGAAAATACACGGCCACCTTGCCGGCGACGGCGTCACTTTGAAAAAAGGCGAGGTCGCGCTTGGTGATAAAGCCCACCAGCGTCATCTTATTTGCAAAGGTATAGGCCACGACCTGACGCGGCCCCTTGGACTTCCCGTCCAGCAGAAAGGAGAGAAACTCCCGGGTGGCGCCGTAGATACTCTTCACCAGCGGCACCCGGTAGATCATGGTCTCGAACTTGGCGGCAATCCCCTTGATAAGGAGGAACTCCATCAACAACCCGACCACAAAGATCAGGGCCAGGCTGGCCGTCACGCCCATGCCCGGGCGGTACCAGTTTTCCGGCAGCAGAACCTTGATGATGCTGCCGAAGAACCCCTCTGCCGCGCCCATGACCCAGACAAAGAGATAGACCGTCGCCGTGATGGGCAGGAGGGCGACAAAGCCGGTAAGGAAGGTTTTGTTGATGTTGCGCAGGGAAAACATGAGACGGGATGCTCCTTGTTACTGAATGGATAATTGTTTGAGAATCTTTTCAACGCCGTAACTGCTCAACTCTTCAGCCGTCAGCCACTTCATCCCTTTTTTAAGGTAGAGCGGGGTATCGAGCAGGTTCTCACTGAGGGAGGTCTGGGTTTTGCTGAAGGAACCTTTCCACACCAGGTTCTGGCTGGCGACATCAACCATGAAGAGGGAAAAGGATACGGAGGCCGGGTCGGTGGCGGCCACTGCGCTGCCCACCCGTTCCTGGTAGCGCCAGACCAGTCCAACCAGAACATGATCGACGCCCAGACTTTGCCCCAGCCGTACAGCAACCTCGCGCGGCGTATCTGTTGCCTCTTTCTCCAGCATACCATACGCCTCGCGGACCCGGGCCAGAGGGATCATCTTGTCGTTGAATTTCCGCCGCAATTCAGTCTGCACCAGACGGGTCACCGCATCTTCGGCAACAGGGAAAACCGCCTCCTCAAAGACGCAGAGGCTGCGGAACTGACAGTCCAGAGTCTTGTCCAGTTTGTCTTCCTTTTTCTCCGCCTCAGTCGTGCCTTTGACAAAAGGCATCACCGCCAGCTGCTGCACGGTAACACTGGTCGTTCTGGCCTGGGCCTCAGCCCCCTGGCACCGTGCTGGTGTGAACTCAACAAAAAAGCAGAGGGCCGCCAGCAGAAGCATTGTTTTTCCGGCAGCATGAGATAAACGGTTCATTTTCCAGTTCTCCTGGGGCCCTTTGGCCCTGTGTTCCAACAGTGAGCTGAGCAAGGATATTCTCCACCCAGACGAATAAACAAAGGAATTCAGATCCTTGTCCGGTATATACTCTCCGCCCCGCAAAATAGCGAGGGGCGGATGCAAGGCATACGGAAACAGGCAAGACAGCAACACCAGCGGCCATACTATTGCGCTTCATTGGTCGGGGGAGCATGCTCTCCGGGCGAAACCAGTTCTCCGATAAAGAGACTGCCGTTATGAACCAGAAAGCAGGAGGGCAAACAGTCCACCAGGTTCTGAATACGCAGTCCATACTCCTCTTCCTTTCCCAGTTCCGGGTCGGCAAGACCGAGAAAAACCACATCAGCCCCAAAGCTTTTCTGCCGGATAATATCGGCAATATTCTCGGTGCCGCTTCTCGTGATCACTTCCACTTCTGCGTCAATGCGGATTTCAGGAATAAGCCGGGCCAGGGCCTTCTCCGTCGCCACCTTCATCAGGTCGTTTGAGGCCACACTGAGGACATGAATCTGCGCTTCACGCCATTCCGCATTGCAGGTCAAAAGATAGGCCAGGAGCAGCATCAGATCGCTGTTTTGCTTCAGCCCCCCCCACCAGACATGGATAATTCTCGGCACCCCTTCCCGAGCCGGACGAAGTGTTTCAAGTTTGCCGATCACCATGCTGCGGTTGATTTTTTTCAGGTGGCGCAGAGAGCGCAGAAAGGCAGTCAGCCGTTCCAGTTCATCCGGGAAACCGACCAGAACGGTATTGCTTTCCATGCCGGCCAGACCATTTGCCTGGGCCACCGTCAGCATACCCCGCTCCAGACTCGCAACAATATTCACATCGGCAAAGGCCACAAGTCCTTCCCGGGCCAGAACGTTCTCAATGGTTCGACGTCGTGCCGCAACATCCACATCCAGAGAATGGATATCCCCTTCAATCAGTTCCGTCACCGTAACCACACCACGATCTTCACTGAACCAGGAGGCAAAGCGCACCAGATCAAGACGCTGTTCGATGTCCCTCACAAAAACGAGGGGATGGGGCCTCCAGTTCCGGGCCGTCATGGGATAGGTGGATAAACGGATCAGGGCCCAGCGGATAAACGACTCATAGATATCCCGCCGCAAATCGCCCCATGAGGCATGCCGGATGCGGCGCTTGAACCAGAGCCAGAGCAACAGCTCAACTGAACCGGCGGCCAGGGTTGATGGCCAATGGATCAGAAACATCACGCTGAAACAGCCCAGGGCCCCAAGCAGGCTGACTGTCCAATGCACATCAAGGGTGGGCCGCCATGAGGGATTGCCGGAAAGACGTTCCAGGGCTGAGACCAGATTGATGATCCCGTAGACACTGAGAAAAAACATGGTGACAACCGTGGCCACCGTATTGAGATCCCCGAGAAAAACCGCAAGGAGACTCAAGGTCAGCGTCAACGCCAGACCGACCAGCGGCTCCTTGCCCTCGGGCACGTTCCGGCCAAACACATGGGGGACAAGGCGGTCCAGGGACAACGCCTGCAGGGTCCTCGGGGCACCCAGCATGGACCCGACGGCTGAAGAAAAGATAGCGCCCCACAGCCCCGGCAGCACCAGCCATGGGCCAAGAATGGCGATGCGGGTCCAGACCAGGGGATCCTCCAGCAGGGTCGTGCGGTCAGCCCCCATGGTCAACAATATCGGCACCAGGAGGTAAACCCCAAAGCCGGTGAGTGCTGCGATCAGGGTGCCCTTGGGAATGGCCCTCCGCGGGTCCTGCAAATCCCCGGAAAGACTCAAACCCGCCATAATCCCGGTTACAGCCGGGAAAAAGACGGCAAAGACAAGCCAGAACGAGGCCGGCTCCTGCGGTTGCGCCACCTGAGACACCGCGGATGCCGGTGGCGTAGCAAGAGCGCCGATCATGAGGGCCAGCAGCGACAGCGCGATGAAACCCAGCACCGGGAGCTGACTTTTCAATGCGGCGCTTGCCCCGCGAAAGGCCAGCACACCCACAAGGACAATGATGGCAACCGTTACAAGAGTAACCGGTACACCGGGCCAGACGATACGCAGAGATTCGGCAAGACCAAAGGCATACAGGGTCACCGACAGCGACTGCGACACGAAAAGGGGAATACCGATCGCCCCGCCGATTTCAAGCCCGAGACTCCGGGAAATAATATAATAGGCGCCGCCGACACCGACACGGCTGTTGGTGGCCACAGCAGAAAGGGACAGGGAGGTGGCAAGGGTAATAACATTGGCCAGCACAACAATGACCAAGGTGGAGCCAAGGCCAACCTGACCGACCACCCAGCCGAAGCGCAGATACATGATCACGCCGAGTATGGTCAAAATGGTCGGCGTAAATACCCCGAGAAAATAGCCGAGGTTTCCATGTTTTTTATTCTGCCCAAGCCCTAAGACGGGTTTGGCAACGTGCGACTTATCGTGCATGACAGTCTTTCCATTTATCAAAATACTAGTCAGGGGATGAATGACGTCTATACTAACAGGGTTGAACCAAGCTCAATGCGTAAAAAATAAGGTCCTGGACCAAGTCCGACACCGTTACCGTTTCGCTTCTATGAACACGGGTACGAGCATTCAGAACATCCAGTGCAGGCAAAACGCTATAAAACAATTAATATTTCATTTTTCTAGCAAATACGCATTATTTTTTCTCTTTCCCTGCAAATAATTGCTATGATTATCATGTCCTATGATTTTCCCGGCTCCGGAATTCGTGCCGTCCCCACCGGAACCGTCACCGTGGCAGCGTCCCGGACATGGAGCAGCAACAGGTCTCGTCACAATCCTGTCCTCAATGCTGCCGGAGGGAACAGGATCAGGATGCCCTGTATTGCGGGCGTAATCTCTTAACTTAAAAAAAAAATCAACAAGGAGATAGTATGAGCGAACCGTTCATGTACAAAGCTGAAGAGTTATTTGAGTTGTTATTAGACAAACCGGAGATCGTCTTACTGGATGTCCGCAATGAAAAAGATTTTACGAATTTCTATGTTGAAGCGCCAAGTATATTTCCCTATATCAATATCCCCTATTATGAGTTTATTGAAGACGTCAGCGGCAGTGTAGCGAAGATCCCTGCAGACCAGAAAATTCGAATTATCTGCTCCAAAGAAGGGTCTGCCAAGTATGTCGCGGAACAAATCTCCGCCAGAGGGTTTACGGATGTCGGCTATCTCCAGGGTGGCATCGTATCCTGGGGGAATGTGCTGATTCCTCGGAAAATTTCTGCAGATGATGCGAAATATGAGCTCTACCAATGCATCCGCCCCGGAAAAGGATCCTGCAGCTATGTTGCCATAGCCGGCAAAGAGGCCATGGTCTTTGACCCCTCCAGAAATGTTGAATTCTATAAAAAATTTGCCGAACAGAAAAAATGCAAGATTACCCGTATTTTTGAAACCCATCGCCAGGCCGACTACATATCGGGCAGCATCCAACTCGCCGCGGAGACCGGTGCCGTTATTACCGCCAATGGTATTGATTTTGACGGGGCCCATTTCGACTACGAGCCTGTAACAGATATGGCGTTCTCCAATTTCACATCCGGCACAACGGTTCAGGCAGTACACACCCCGGGACACACCATGGGGAGCACATCCTATCTGATTGACAACACGTATCTGCTGACCGGTGATACTATTTTCATCAGTACCGCAGGACGGCCTGATCTCGGCGGTAAAAGTGATAAATGGTCCAGGTTTCTCTACCTCACCCTCACCCTCAAATTCCGTGATTTCAGCGATGATCTCTTGATCTGCCCGGGCCATTATTCAAACTGGCAGGAGGCCACCGAAGACCATGTTTTCATCGGCACACTCGGCGCGTTGCGGAAAAACAATATTGCCTTCAAATCGCCAACCGAGATTCATTTCAAAGATTTCATCAACGAAAATCAGCGTCCGCAGCCCGGAACCTACGACAAAATCCGCCGCATCAACGGCGGCTGGAAGAAACTGAGTCCAGAGGATGCCGACATCATGGACCTTGGCAAGCATGAATGCGGTGCCAGCAATTATGGCAAACCAGGGGTGAGCGCCGAGGTCTTACGCAGCCAGGTGGAGTAAGAGACTCATCGTCGCCGAAACAGGTGACTCCCTCAAAACAAGGAGATGAAGGTGCGCTACGGGTTCCATAACCCGGCCAGACACGCCGCCGGAAGATGTACGCGCCTCTTCAGCCCCTTCAAATTAAATTTTCCGCAAAGGAGGAAAACATGCCGATCACCCTGCCAAACCTGCCCTATGCAAAAGAGGCCTTAGCTCCGCATATCAGCTCAAGGACCTTAGATTTTCATCATGGAAAACATCATAACGCCTATGTGACCAACCTCAATAAATTAATTGAAGGCACGGATCTCGCCGGTGAAACCCTTGAGAATATCATCAAAAAAACCGTCAATGACGCGGCTAAGGCCGGAATTTTCAACAACGCGGCTCAGGTCTGGAACCACACCTTTTACTGGCAGTCCATGACCCCTCAAGGCGGTGGAGTGCCAACGGGCGCCATCCTCGCAAAGATCACTGCTGATTTCGGCAGCTATGACAAATTCAGTGAACAGTTGAAGAATGCCGGTCTTACACAGTTCGGCAGCGGCTGGGCCTGGCTGGTACTGAAGAACAATAAGCTGGAGATCATAAAAACAGCGAATGCGGACACCCCCATCGCCCATGGCATGACGCCGTTATTGACAGTGGATGTCTGGGAGCATGCCTATTACCTTGACTACCAGAACGGGCGGGGTACCTATCTGGATGTCTTCATGAACCATCTTGTCAATTGGGAATTCGTGAACTCGAATCTCGTGTAAGTGCAGACCGGTCCGACCATATCAAAAGTGGCGGGACCCAGACATCGAAATAAAATGGCGGCGGGGACTGGAACAGAACCGCCGCCATTTTTTTATTCCACAGCCGCCTGCCTGGAATAGGACAACCCATCTCACATCAAAGCTCCGCACCCTTAACTGCGAATGTTCAAACGACTGGAGCCCGTCGGAGAACATCGCTTACTCCGTTTTCCTGGCACTCTCCAGGGCCTTTGCATAAAACTTCTGCACATACTCCTTAACCATCCTCCGGGCCGAGAAATAGGAACCCGTCTGCTTGATGGCATTTTTCATCACTTTCACCCAGCCGTGGGGTGTGCCATCTTCAGCAGTGTCATAATAGAGCGGAATGATCTGCTCTTCAAGAAGCCGATACAGTGCCTCCGCATCTGCCGGGGACCGGTCTCCCTCCGTGGGCTGCTCACCTCCAAAGGCCCAGCCATTCTCACCGTTGAACCCTTCAAGCCACCAGCCATCCAAAATACTGAGGTTCGGCACACCGTTGAGCGAGGCCTTCATGCCGCTGGTTCCGCTCGCCTCCATGGGCGGGATCGGGTTGTTGAGCCAGACATCCACCCCATGCACCAGGTACTGCGCGAACTGCTCCCCGTAATCCTCCACAAAGGCCACCCGGCCGGCGAACGCCGGGTCCTTGGCGATATTGACAATTTTCTGCAAAATCAGCTTCCCGGGATGATCGTCTGGATGGGCCTTGCCCGCAAAGATGATCTGCAACGGCTTCCAGCGATTTTTGAGCATTGTTTTCAGCCGCTCACTGTCCAGAAAAATGAGATCCGCCCGCTTATACGTGGCAAAGCGCCGCGCAAAGCCGAGGGTCAGGACAGATGGGTCCAGCATGGAACCGCCGGCTATCACCATTGAGGGGTTCACCTGATCAACGGACCAGCGCTGCCGGGCGCGCTCCCTGATCACATTCAGCAGTTTCATTTTCATCCAGACATAGGTTTTCCATAACTCCTCATCAGGAAGATCATCGATATGCTCCCAGAGGGCTGGATCGTCATGCCTCTCCAGCCAGTCCTGCGGCAGATACTTGTTAAACAGGAGGACCATCTTGGGTTCAAGCCAGGTCGGCACGTGGATGCCATTGGTGATCGCCTCGATATGCCCGTCCGCTGTCAACGTATCGCGCCGGAGCGTCTGCCACATTCGGTTGGCAACCTCCCCATGTCTCTGACTCACCCCGTTTTTGTATTTGGCGATACGGAGGGCAAAGGCGGTCATATTAAAACCAGAGGGATTGTCGGTATGGGTGCCGAGCTGCAGAAACGTTTCACGCTCAAGCCCCAGGGAGTCCAGGAAACGACTGAAATATTTTTCAATCAGCGGAAACGGAAAGATGTCATGGCCGGCCGGCACCGGAGTATGAGTGGTGAAAACCGTTGTTTCCCGCACCTTCCGGAGCGCCTCATCAAGAGACAGACTCTGCAGGAGCTGCTGCCTGACCCTTTCCAGTAATGAAAAGGCGGCATGACCCTCATTCAGATGCACCACAGCATGCTCAATCCCCAGGACCTGCAGGACTTCAGCGCCGCCGATGCCAAGCACGATGCCCTGCCGCAGCCGCTGTTCAAGATCGCCGCCATACAGCCGGGCGCATATGCCACGATTCCAGGGATCATTCTCGTCGATATCCGTATCAAGCAGATAGAGGGGCACGCGCCCGACACTCACCAGCCAGACGGCGACATAGATTGGTGGTTCAATTATCGGAACCTGGACAACGAGAGGGAGGCCTGCATCATCAATCACCCGTGAGATGGAGGCGGCCTCCCGATCCAGCTTGAACTGAATGTTCTCCTGCCAGCCGTCATCACTCACCCGCTGGCTGACATACCCCTCCGGATACATAAATCCAACGGCAACCAGAGGAATATTAAGATCACTGCATTCCTTGAGATAATCACCGGCCAGAAAGCCTAACCCCCCGGCATAAAAAGGCAGGGAATGATGCAGACCATACTCAGCGGAAAAGTAGGCAATGACCGGGGTGGTACGGGGGCAGTTGTTGCGCAGCAGAGAACAGGTCGTGACGTCCATGTATTGCCGGAACTGCGAGAGAACCGCATCATAGTGGGCGAGAAAGTCATCATCCCGGCTCGCGGCCAGAAGCATCTCCTCCGGGATTTCCTTCAGCATCTTATCCGGATTATGAATGCTCTCCTTCCATCGCCGCCGGTTCAGCATTTTAAAGAGCATCCTCGCTTCAGGGTGCCAGCTCCACCAGAGGTTTTCGGCAAGTTCACCAAGCCCGTCAATACGAGTGGGTAAGTGCGGGAAAAGAGTGTTTGAGACAGTCATAGAGACTCCGTACCCCTTAAATCAAAAAGCAGGTGCTGTTCTTCTTCCTCAACAATGAGCCTGAGCAGGCTGGTGCCAGGAGACCGGCAACGTCGACTTCAACCTATCAACCGTCATCCGGCCTGCCCCTGATTCATACTAGTAATCAAACAACATGAGTTTCAAGAGAAACCGTGGTCCGGGGTGTCCCCAGCCAAAAGAACCGGGTAACGATGACCGGACTGAATAACGTGATGGGGACAAGGAGAAAAAACAGGAAAGGGGGGCCGGCAAAAAAGCATCAATCACTGGTCTTCAGGGCCTTGATGTTTGATATTTGCTGCTGGGATATCTGGATAGACTTGCGGGCGGCTTCATGCTGCGGGTCGAATTCGAGGACCTGCTGCCAGATGTTGACGGCCGTTGCCAATTCGCCGGAACGGTAGGCACGCAGACCCGCCTCCATGAGCTGCTCCGCACAGTAAGCGATTTTGACTTGAATCTCGGCGGGCGGGACAGCAATCTGCTCCTGCAGTCCGGGACTCCGGGACCCGCTCGCCTGCACACCTTTCAAAAGGAGTGCCCCCCGGCGATACTCCCCGGCCTGGATCAACGTCTCGGCCTGGACCAGACTCCCAGCAACGGCCTGCAGGTATTCCCTGGAGAGATCCCTCTCGTCGGCCCCGTTGTCGAATGCCGCGGTAATGAAATCGAGGGCGCCAGCATAGTCCTTCCTGCTCAACAACCGCCGGGCCCGGGCCTGAATCCGGCGCACCGTGTCGGCTGTCTGCAGTTCAGGTTGATTCACCCGCTCCTTGTGATTCAGCCCCTCGCAGGCGGTCAGGGTCACCATCGTCAGAAGAATGGTGAGTATATAAAAAATCATGCTTTTCATGTATTCCTCCAAGGGAAAATAAAGCGACGTCATCTTCATAATCGCCCAAGGCGGCCAGAAAGAGATCAACCAGATCGGGACTAAACTGGCTGCCGCTGAACTTCAGCATTTCCGCCGCCGCCTCCTCTCTGGAACACCCTGCACGATAGGGGCGTGAGGATGTCATGGCATCATAGGTGTCGGCAATCTTGACGATCTGGGCATGGGTGGGAATCCCGTCTCCCTGCAGCCCGTGCGGGTATCCCTCGCCATTATACCATTCATGATGATGGAGGACAGCAGGAATATATTTATGCAGCGATTCGGCCAGACGGAGAATATCGGCTCCCTGTTCCGGATGTTTTTTGATGACCTGAAACTCCTCCGGCGTGAGACGTTCGGGTTTATTGATAATATGGTCGGGGACATGAATCTTGCCTATATCATGCAGAAAACACGCCATCTCCAGGTCTTTAAGCTCGTCTGAGGCCAGGCCGAGACGGTGGCCGATCAGAAGGGAAAGCTGGGCCACCCGGGCAGAATGGCCAAGGGTATAATTATCCCGGGCATCAAGGGCCGCAGCCAGAATCCGTATGGTCGCAAAATACGACTCCTCGAGATTCCCGGCATACCCTTCCAGGCGGTCCTTTTGCGACATGATCACCCGGGACATTTCATTAAAACTGCGCGTCAGCTCGCCGAGCTCATCCCTTGACGTGACTTTGACTTCGACATGATAGTTGCCCGCTGTAATCTGCGAGACGCCGGAGGCGAGGCGCTTGATCGGCGTCGTGAGCAGCTTCGACAGCATGAAGGTGCACCCGGAGCCGAAAACCAGCACCGCAAGAGAGATGAGGAAAATCTTCCGTCGGGCAGCCTGTTCGCCATGAAGCAGCGTGGCGGCATCAAGCCCGACTATGATGCTGCCGACATGGTTGTTCGCAAATTGTATGGGGGCCTGAAACTCGTAACAGGAGAGGCTGTTGCGCTTGACCAGGTGCATGGTGAACCCTGCCCCCTGGCGCAGAGGATCACCCGTGGCGGTTGCAAAGAGAGAACCTGTTTCAGACAATTTATTATGCGCCAGCGTATTGCCTTTATTGTCGAGGACAGCAAGGTAGACGATATCCTCCTGCAAGGCCTGGATTTTGGCGGCCAGGTTGTCGAGGGCCAAACGGTCTTCAGTGAGAATGCTGAAGCCTGCCGGAATTGCCGCACTGAGGGCAATGGAACCACCCCTTTTCACCAGGGAATCGAGCAGTTCCTGATGAATGATCTGAATCGCCACAAAGGACGACCCCGTCGTGATCAACGCGACCATCCCCAGGGTGAGAATCGTCAGCTTACAGCGGATACAGACAATTTTTCGATTCAGGAAGTCCGACAGGAAAAGAAAACCCTCACCCTTTGAGAAACACCTGGACAGAGGGGGTACTCCAAGCTTGTTTATCGCATTCGCCATATCGTTTACCCGGCTTCTTGTTTCGTCACCAAACCCTGAGATACGCGACACCTTGCACCGAGAAAGAGTGAAACTTTGTTGAGATAGTAGTCAATAATCCATCATGGACAGATCGCAGCTTATACCCTGAAACACCGGCATTGCGACTAAAAAAAACGCGACCCATCCATTCCCGTGGCTCTCGCGGGGGAGGATGACGGGGGCTGCCGGAACGGACGTGCGTTCCACGCCGCCAACGCCAGCGCGACCAGTGCAACAGCATGCGGCAATACAACTACACACCCCGCATTTTCATCCTCCCACCCCTTGCTGGCCTAAGACCTCTCAGCCTTTTTCTTGGCGGAAAGCGTGGTCTGCAGATTTTGTTTTTTATTGGTGAGGCCCATTTTTTTTCGGATATTTTTCCGGTGGACACTGATTGTCTCGCTTGACAGGTGGAGCATTTCGGCAATTTCCTTGGTTTGTCTGCCAATTTTAACCAGGTTCGCCACCTGATTCTCCATGGGTGTGAGGCGCATGGACACTGCCGCGAGGGAGGAGGAAAAAGAAGACGTCAGCTCCTGAATATTTATTTCCATGATGGAGACCATGTCTTTCTGCTCCCGGCTCAGACGACTGCTCTTCAACTTGTCCACATAGGGTTCAACAAACTGCGACAGGGTCTTTAAGATATGTTGCTCCAGATCAGACTTGTCACTCGTGCGTTTCTTCAGCAGGATGTTCAGGGCGATATTGGTTTCCTCAAGATCCTTGGTCCGCTCGCGCACCTTTTCCTCAAGATCCAGGCGCGCCTGCTGGAGTTCGGCCTCAAAACACTTGCGGTCGGTAATGTCTTCATGGGTTCCCACCAGCCGGGACGGGTTACCCGCCCCATCATATTCCAGGATCTTGCCCCGTGACAGGAACCACTGCCAATTGCCGCTGCTGTTCAGCATGCGGAATTCAACCTCATAGATGCTCGTCCTGCCGCTGATATACGCGTCCAGGGCCTCATGCGCCTTGGGCCGGTCGTCGGCATGTAAAAGATTGTCCCAGGTCAAGCCATGTTCCACCGCATATTCCCTGGTATACCCCAGGGTTTTATACCAGTTCGCCCCATAGAACGCCTCCCCGGTCAGAAGATTCCGGTCCCACATTCCATCTGAAGAGGCATCAAGGGCCATACGCATCAGTTTCTGGGAGTCCAGCAGTTTCTCCTCCAGCTCCTTGCGGGCGGTGATGTCGAGAATACTTGCCCGGCGGCCGCAGAGTTTACCGAACCCGTCATACACCGCCTGGCAGGTGTGGGAGACCCAACGGTTCACCCCGTCTTTGGTCCTGATCTGATAATCGAACGCCTTGGCATGGGAGCAGTGCAAGTGATCAGCCAGATGTTTTCTGAACATCCCCTGATCATCAGGATCAACAACCGAGACCAGCAGGTCCGGGTTCTCCATAAATTCATCAACCGTATACCCGGTGAAACGCTCACAGGACGGCGAGGTATATTGCAATCTGCCATCGAGGCCAAGCCAGTATTCCCAGTTGTAGGTGTAATCGGCAATGGTCCGGAATTTTTGTTCACTGTCCCGCAATTCATTTTTAACAGCGACAAGACGTGTCACATCATGGAGCACGGCCAGAAACCGCGTCGAACAACGGTCATCGCCCTCGAAGATGGTGGTCTGCAGTTGCACATGCACAACTCCGCCATATCGGGAAAAGAGGCGAAGCCGGCAGAGCTGCATCTCCCTTGCAGCAAGAAGATTCCTCCAGTGGGAGAAAAAGATATCCTGATCCTCCGGAACAATAAAGGCGGTCAGGGGCAGATCAATCAGGCCCAGCCTCTCCAGACCAAGCATTTCGCCCGCCGCGCGATTCGCCTCGGTGACGACCCCCTTTTCACTCAGGGTCAAATAGCCGATGGGGGCAAAATGATACAGATCCCGATATTTCTGGCGGGAGTCCTCCAGTTCAAGCTGTACCTGACGGAGGTCCTCGTTTTGCATCTCAAGCTCTATCTGATAGATCTTAAATTCTTCGATCCTCTGGACCATCTCCTCCAGCGTCAGGCTTTGCACCGACCTCTCCTGTTCTTCCACCAGGATCTGTGCCCGTTCATACAGCCCAGCAAGTTTTTCCATCGATGAAGTTTTGCCGCTCATTATTCCTCCAGTTCAACAAAAAGATCCTATTCAGTAGAGATACACCACACCCCAACTGTTGCGGCCCCGCGACCAGAACACAACCCGCAAAAACGGCTCACCAGCCACAGCCCCAATACCCTTCCGCCTCACAACCTAAAGTGGTTACAAAATATAACCATTTCTTACCCGATTCTGTCCAATTGTTTTTTTAATTTAGAATCACTAATTTTAAACTGAGGATTCGAAATAGAGGCGGTTCTTTTATAGAGCCGAAGCCGTTGAACTGTCAGCAGTTGGAGAAATGTGATTGCCTATGCGAACAAACACAATAGCGCCATACCCCGCAGAGACGGGAGATCATGCAACGTCAGGATTTGCCGCTGTGTTGCACCCTGACGGATCCGTTGAGGTGGGACAGATTATCTCAATCGACCAGAACGGCCTTTCAATCCTTGTTCCGGTCAATCGCTCCGGGAGTAAACCCGATGAAGCCGTACAACTTGATGTCTTGCTCGTTGATGACGATATTTTCCTTGAAAATGTCGACTCGCTCATCATTTCTAAACAGATATTGCCGGAGGATCAAAAACAAGTCAAATATCATCCCCCAGCTTATTGCTTCAGCTTGAAATTCACCCACCTGACCCTTTCTCAGGAAAGAAAACTAGGCACCATCACAACCCATTAAACCACAGGAGAACAATTCATGAACATGAAGGAAATCAGAAAAAAGGCAACATCCTTAACCATCAAACCAGGCGCCATGAAGAAAACAGCTCTGATCCGTGCTATCCAGGCCAAAGAGGGTAATCCCGCCTGTTTCCAGACAAACATCCGCCCCTGTGACCAGAATAAGTGTTGTTGGCGCGCCGATTGCCTGAAATGACCCCCACGGGCCATGCCATTGTTAAAAAAACGCTTCGGTTTCAAGAAAAAACCACGGCGTGACTCATCATCGCCAGTCAAGAGGGCTGTTTTCATCTCCGAGGGAAACAACTCTGCAACTCAACACCCATGGGATGAAAGCGAAGCATCCTACTACGGGTTATAGCCATTTTCGCAAAACAAGAGGTGGGTATTATGGCAATTGTAAAATGGAATCCGTGGAGAGAAATTGAGGACATCTTCGACAACGCCAGTCAGCTTGGACAGCATCGATTCAGGAGAAGGTATGATATCGAATCAACAGCAGACTGGGCACCCAAGGTAGACATTTCCGAGACGGACAAAGAGTTTGTCATCAAGGCCGAGATTCCCGAAGTCAAGAAAGAGGACGTCAAGGTGACAGTGGAAAACGGGGCGCTGACCATTAAAGGTGAACGAAAGCAGGAAAAAGAGGAGAAAGGTAAAAAGTTCCACCGCATCGAACGCTACTACGGCAGCTTCTCCCGAAGTTTCACCCTGCCGGACAATGTCGATCAAACCAAGATAAAGGCTTCATTCAAGGATGGCATGCTGGATCTCCACATTGAAAAAACAGAAGCGGCAAAACCGAAGGCCATCGACGTCAAGATCGAAGAGTAGAAAGGAACCATTCAGCCAGGCCATGCG
>JBFFNY010000007.1:0-16225 GCA_041562955.1 Desulfurivibrionaceae bacterium
AGCTTTTTCTCAGCGCCTCAATAATAAAGGATGGGAATGTTACGACCTGCTTGGTTTTGTTTTTCTTTTGAGGGGGTTAATGTTGAAAAATTGCTAAAGTTTGGCAAAAAAGTATAGGGTGGTGCTCTGAGCTGAGTCGAAGGTTTTTTTGTACCGATGAGTTTCATCGCTTATCCTTTGCCGCCTCAATGGATGATATCAAGGAAGGAATGCGCCGCTTGAAAGAGGCGCTTGCCAACCTGAGTTAAGGGGTCGATTACACCCTGTTGGGTTAGACATGAAAAAGCCCCATGGACAATAGTCCATGGGGCTTTTTCATGTCTAGTGGCTGGCCGATTTGTAAGGGGGGAAAATATGAAACGACGCCCCCCTAAACTTCGATAGCCAGAACAACAATGTCATCATCCTCTTCGGCATTGATTTTGGTGATAACCTCTTTGAAGTTAAACGCCGCACTGGTGATATCACTCGTGTCCGTTTCCTTTGCCGCCTCAAGAATTCGCCAGAGCTCACTGGACCATACTTTCTGCAAGGATGCCCTCTCAATAAGTCCATCGGTATAGAGAAAAAGTTTATCCTCAGCTGCCACTGATATGGTTTGCATATCAAAACTGACATTCTTAAAGACTCCGAGGGCATCGCCGTTACATTCTATGAGCTTTGGCGGGCCTGATTTTGGCACATGGAGCAGGGGAGGGTGTGCGGCATTGCTGACGGTTAAGGTCCCTGTCTCACGGTTTAAAATAGCAATGCAGGCTGTGATGAACTGGCCGGGCGGCATGATTTCAAACATGATCGCATTGATCATCTCCATGGTCTCCCGTGGGGTGTAGATGAGAGAGACGTTCTGTTTCAAGAGGGCTTTCAGGGCTGAGGTCATGAAGCTTGAACCAATGTCATGACCCGAAATATCTGCCACGCAATAGCAGGTGATATTTTTAGAAATAGGTATGACATCATAAAAATCACCTCCAGCCTCTTGGAGGGATTGGTAGAAGATTGAAAATTTTGCCCCGGGAAAGGATTCAGGTTGGACCAGAAAGTTTGTCTGTGCCTCGACTATCTGTTGTATTTTGCTGGCCTGATTTTCAATGACCGCATTGGTGGCACGACTTAATTTGAGGTGGAGATTGATGCGAGCGACCACTTCTTTGGAATGAAAAGGCTTAGTGATATAATCAACAGCCCCTAATTCAAAACCTTTGAGCTTTTTCTCAACATCGGTGGACGCGGTAAGGAATATAACTGGGATATGGCTCGTTTTGCTATTTAGTTTAAGCTTTGCCAGGACCTCAAAACCATCTTCCTTGGGCATGGATATGTCGAGCAGAATGAGGTCCGGTAACTCCTGTTGGGCCAAGGTGCGACCATCGTAGCCATTTGTGGCAGAGATTGTTTTGTACCCGGACAAGGAGAGTGTCTCTTCAAGTAACAATACATTAATTTCTTCATCGTCGATGATGAGGATTGATATCAAACATTGATGTGGTGAAGTCATTGATGCTCGCTGATCCTTATTTAAAACTTTTGCAGCATAATGTGTCGGCTGCATTCCCTTTCATCATACATTTCATTGGGGGAAAGAGTCTAGAAGTTAATGACAGGTTCTTTGGTGCAATTCAATTATGCTGCAAATAAAAAAAGCTGACATCATGAGATATGATGTCAGCTTTTTTAAATGTGAACGGCACGCGGATTAACTGTGCTCGACACTCATGGTCCAGGTCCATTGATCCAATGGCTTAGGTGAAGACAAGGGTTTTGAACCGTTGCGCTTATAACATTGATAGACCCAGGAACCATCCTTTGAAAATATCTTGATGAGTCCGAGGTTGGGATGTTCGTAGAAGCCTGCTTGGTATTGTCCTTCCATGTGTAGTCCTATCCTTAATGATTTTTGTTACTCTTAAAGCGTGGTGTCAGAAAATTATTGATAATAAATATTCTATGAAATGAACGGCTTATTTGTCAAGGCAGTTGGCAATACAGGTTTCACAATTATCACGGGTTTTACCAGAGGAACAATATTCCTTGAAACTTTCTATCCAGTCGGATCCTCCACGGGGGCATTCCTCAATAAATTTAACAAAGTGGATCATTCGGTCAATAATCTCACGTGGTGCCGCATGCTCAACTTTACAGGCACCCTCGTCTGCTGTTTGCGGGTCCACAGCCAGAACCTTTATGAAAAAATCCTGCAAGGCCTGATGACGCAGAATAATATCAGCACTGACCACTTCACCTTGCGAGGTCATGGTGATCACTTCGTAAGGGGCGTAATTAATGAGTCCTTTTTTTGATAATGACCTCAGTGCCTCTGTGACGGAAGATCTCGAAACATTGAGGTTAGAAGAAATTTCTTTGGCCCGGGCCACTTTTTTTTCTTTAACGATGTTGGCAATGGTCTCGAGGTAATCTTCAAGACTTGCGCTCAACTGTTCATTATCTGACATTAAAAACTCCTCTAAGTCCATTTTTCCAATGTGGGTAAGATAAACCAAAGAAAATGATTTTGAAACCTAATTCTAGGGTTGTGGAGGGAGTTAGGGCGGAACGTTGACTCAATGAATACGATGTCGTTCCACCACCCCCATTTGCCAGCAATATCGAAGAGGGAGATGGGGCAGCGGGTCTTGGCGACTGGCGGTCGGGGATGTCGGGTCAGGGTAAACAGAGGAACCCTCAATATGCCTATTGGGAAAGATGGGCCTATTGACAGTGTGCTTTAACTTATTGTTTAAAGGTCGTTATGTATTCCATGAGTGATGCAAAACTCTCCTGTCCCATGATGGCCTGTCTGATACTGCTGCCGGCATGCAGGCCTTTGAAGTATTTGGCGGTATGATTTTTTATTTTACCGAGGAGCCGTTCTGCGGGGAGATACTGATCCACCAGTTCCAGGTAGCGCTGAACGGCCTTTAGTCGGTACGCAAGCGATGGCTCGATATTCACGGATCCGTTAAAAATCCAGGGTGCACCCAGGGCTGATCTGCCGATCATGACCCCGTCGCACCCTGTCTCCGCCATGAGTTTGATTCCGTCGTCATAGGAGTGGATGTCGCCGTTGCCGATCACGGGAATGGTTATGGTTTCTTTTACTTTTTTGATGACGGTGTAGTCCACTTCGCCAGAGAAGCCATCGGTCCAGGTGCGGGCGTGGATTGCCACGGCCGATGCTCCGGCATCTTCTGCCATCTGGGCAAACTCGGGTGCGGTGATGCTGTTATGATCCCATCCTGTTCTGATCTTGACGGTTACGGGTTTACTCGTGTTTTGAACCACGTTTCTGATAATGTCACGGGCACGGTTCGGTGTGCGCATAAGGGCACTGCCGGCCCCTTTTGTAATGACCTTGCGTACCGGACACCCCATGTTGATATCGATGATATCCAAAGGGCTGTCGTTGATGATGGCCGCCGCTTCCCCCATGAGTTCAGGTTCCGCCCCGAAAAGTTGCAGCGCAACCGGTGACTCGCTCGGGTCTGTGGCCGTCATATGCATGGTTTTATACTGCGCGCGCACCAGTCCATGGCAGGAAATCATTTCGGTATACACGAGGCCCGCCCCGTATTCCTTGCAGAGAATACGAAACGGGAGATCGGTATACCCTGCAAGAGGCGCAAGAATGAAAGGATGCTGGATAGTTACAGACCCTATTGAAAATGATGATGTTTGCATATGAGTTTTTACTTTCAGCTTGAGGGAATTAAGGGTATGTTTCGGCGCGATTTATGATGCAGTTTAAAACATGTTTTTTTTTTCCGCATCCTGAAACTACTTTATCCTTTCTAAGTTTACCTTAAGTTAACGTGGCGAGACAGGTACTGTCCATCCTCGAATAAAAAAATGGAGATCTAACCATGGCACTGGAGCTGAATCTGCAAAACAGCGAATTAAGCGCTGACGAAATAGCAACACTTGCTGAGATGCGTACCCGTTGTGCTAAACGTATTCTTTTATGCACCTCACTGGCTTCGTCCGGTCATCCCGGCGGGTCGTTGTCGACTCTTGATATGCTTCTGGTCACCTATGGTGCCGTGAAGCATAAACCGAACGATAGTTTATGGGATGGCCGTGACCGTGTTGTCATGAGTATTGGTCATGTCTCCCCTGGGGTGTATGCGGTACTCGCTGAAAATGGTTATTTTACTGAGGAAGATTTCCTCACCGGTTTTCGCCGGGCGGGTTCAGGTTTTCCAGGCCATGTGGAGCGTATTGTCCCTGGAGTGGAATGGGACGGCGGTAACCTGGGTCAAGGTCTCTCCACTGCGGTCGGTATGGCGCAATCCTTCAAGATGAAGGGCACCGATCAGAAAGTCATCTGTTATATGGGTGACGGCGAGCAGCAAAAAGGGCAGATCGCTGAGGCCATGCGCTATGCGAACAAGTATAATCTCGATAATCTCATCGTCATTGTTGATCGCAACAACCTGCAGATCTGCGGGACCACCGACGAGGTTATGCCTATTGATATTTGTGGCCTGTTTGAAGTTGCCGGCTGGAATGTGCTGAAGCTTGATGATGGTCATGATACGAATAAATTTTTCAAGACCTTTCGTGATGCCTATGCGGGTAATGTCCCCAAGTCCGGCAAGCCCACCATGATTGAAGCCAAGACCGTTATGGCAAAAGGTATTTCCTTTATGGAGGATTTGTCTAAATACCACGGCTCACCTCTCAATCCAGAGCAACTGTCTGCTGCCATGCTCGAGCTTGGTGTTGAAAATGATTTTGATAAATGGGCTGAGTTACGAAAAGATCCGGTTAAGACCAATACCCGTCTTGAAAATGTGGTGCGTTATCCTGAAATAAAAGCCGGTGTCCCGATCACCTATGATGGAAAGACGGATTGCCGTTCAGCCTATGGCAACGCCCTGCATAGTCTGGCTGTTGAAAATAATGTAAATGGCGTGATTAAGATTGCCGGTATCTCCTGCGACCTTGAAGGGTCGGTGAAGATGGGCGCATTTCATAAACATTCCCCTGCCGCCTATTTTGAGACCGGGATTCAGGAGCATCATGCCGCCTCCATGGGTTCGGCCATCAGCCGTGAAGAGATAGCCTGTTTCTTCTCCACCTTCGGCGTCTTTGCTGTTTCAGAGGTGTATAACCAGAATCGAATCGCGGATATTAACGAGACCAATTTTAAAGTTGTGGCCACCCATTGTGGTCTTGATGTTGGTGAAGATGGTCCAACCCATCAAGGTATCGATTATATCGGTCTCATGCGCAATTACTATCGTTTCAACGTGTATATCCCTTCTGATCCAAATCAGACGGACCGGGTTATTCGCGAAGCCACGGTCAAGGCCGGTAATGTCTTTGTCGGCATGGGACGCTCCAAGATGGAAATGGTTCAAGCCGAAGATGGATCGCCTTTCTTTGGCGGAGATTATACCTTCACTCCGGGCAAGGGAGACTGGGTACGTCAAGGTGCAGCCGGAACGATCATCACCTGCGGTGCCGTGACACCAAATGTTATGGAGGCCCATCAGATATTGAAAGATCAGGGGGTTGAGGTCGGCATTCTTGTTATGGCATCAATCATACCCATTGATGGGGATGCCATTCTTCAGGCAGCAAAAAAAGGACCTGTTCTGACTGTTGAAGATCACCATGTGGACACAGGTCTTGGTGCCATCGTTGCCACCCTTATGGCTGATGCTGGTGTGGCGACAACATTCAAGCGCTTGGGTGTTACCCGCTACGGCGCATCCGGTAAGCCTGCTGATCTCTATGCCTCTCAAGGGCTCGATGGCAAGTCTATTGCCGCTTCATTCCAGGCCCTTGTTTGAGATGGGATTGTAGTTTGAACGAGCGTTCTTGTTGAATGCATAAAAAAAGGGGTGATCAGAAAATCTGATCACCCCTTTTTTTATGCACAACCCTGATAGATTTACAATGTCTTAATTCCAGCCTTGTAAATAACAAGGGCCTGATTTCCGTCTCTATAGACAAACTCTATTTTATAGGTGCCTGGTTTGGTGACATATTTAGAGATATCAGCGGTGATTGGGGCGACATGTTCAGCTGCAGATACATCTAAATACGAGGACTTCTTGAGTTGATCCGGAGACCAGCTGGCAACCTGGTGCTGCTCACCGTCTGGGGTGGAAAGATAGATCTCGCCATAGGAGTCCTTTGATTTACGGCCGAAGGCATGAAAGAAGAGTTCCGCGCCCTTTTGAGTGGGACTGATATCAAAGGAATAGATGTTGTCTTTGTTATTTTCTCCAGATCCTGCAAAGCCCTGTTTCGTGGAGCTGTATGTCTTTGGAACTGAAGAAGAGGGTTTTGTTGTCTTCACGACAGGAGGCGGGGCAATCTTTTTCACTTCAACTTTCTTTGGTGGTTCGATTGGCGCAGGCGTAACAACTTTGGGTGGTTTGGGTGTTGCTTTTTTTTGAGAAATACTCGCAATGGTTGACTCAGAACTTTGCATCGCTGCCTTGCGTTCTGTTTGAACGACAAGGGCACTGGCGAGATCTCCCTGGCGGATAAATTTATCCTCGAGCCGTTTCAGGTTGACAATATATTGACCTTGCGTTTCTTTCTGGGATTTTTGTTTATGGTTTTCAAGTAAAACTTTATACTTGCGATTCACCATTGTCACCGCATTGCTTTTCAGTTTCTCTTGACGAGCCTGATATTTCTGTTCAATTGCCTGCGTTTCCTGGGCCTCAGCAGCATCAAGGGCATTTTTCTGGCGAATATAGATCGGAGAGTTCAGGGCCTTCTCGGTCTCTTCTTCATACTCCTCCTGAAGTTTTTTAAACTGCGATGGTGTGACGGCTTCCTTTTTTTGTCTTTCGTAATCCTGCTTGAGCTGAATGAGCTCAGGTGGTTCTTTCTCAATGGTAAGTACTGAACTCTGTACCGATAAAGGAAGTAAGGTGATGAATGTGAAAATAAAGAGAAACTTTTTCATTTTTTTTGCCCCCAAAAAAAGTAATGACCTGTCGGTCTCTAACTGCACCAAAACAACAAGTGGTGAGTTACATTTTGTTGTGTTGTCAAAAAAAAATGAGCGGGATGTGTAGCTTATAAAGAAAAGAGTGTGAGATAAACTTGAGGTTCCCTAAAAAATCTTCCTAAGTGCACTGTCAATTTTTTTAACAAAATAATAAACTTAATGAACCATAATTACATGATTTTGCATAGTTCTGCAAGTCTTGACAGGGTATTTCGGAAGGTTTTGAGGTCGGCCGCAGGAGATTGGAATTCCAGATCTCCTGCGCAAGAGAACTAGGGGATTTACTCAAGGATTTTAATATCATCAGTCGGGATGATGATCTGGTTATCCTTGGAGTTGTCCAGAGTGAAGAGGTAGAAGAGCTGGATATAGATATTGTCTGCCAAATCCTCAGACATAAGGCCAAGGGCCTTTTTCAAATTGGAGTTGGTGCGCACAGCGTCACTCCCCACACGGTAACTTGCCTCCTTGCTAATGCGCCCCTGTTCAAAAACCGTCTTCCCTGTCGCGGTGTCGACGAGTTTATAGGAGAATTTGACTTCGGCTCGAAGTGAAGTGGCCCGGTCGAAGGTGCCATAGGTTAAGGCCGGTTGGTCAATAGATTGTACAACACCACTAAGAATGTAGTCTGATGTCTCTCTGGTCTGGGTCAGATGAAATCGGTTTGATTTTTTCAGCCACAGGATCAGGTCGTGTTGAATCGTGGCATGGAAGCCAAGAAGATTCGTCTTATTTTCCCACATGTCAAGATAGAGAGCAACACGTCCGTTATCGTTTTTGTCAAACTCGTTTTTCGTTTTGTACGGGTTTGTGTATCCACAGCCCGAGAGGGAAAGCCCACAGTAGAGCAAGGCGATAACAAGAAGAAGTTTGGCCTGTAATGTTGATTTCATATCTTAAACGATCCGTTGGCAATGAGGAATAGTGTGAACTTAACTCGCCACAATATTAACAAGTTTATTTTTTATAACAATGATCTTACGAATTTGCTTACCTTCAGTGAATTTAAGAACACGTTCGTCTGCACTGGCCATTTGTTTGACCTCATCTTCGCTAATAGTTGGGGGGACGAGCAGACGACTGCGCATTTTGCCGTTCACCTGAATCACGAGCGTGATTTCATCGACCTGAGTGGCCCCTTTGTCAAAGGTCGGCCATGGGGAGTGGGTTAATGGCTCGGTGTTGCCTACCAGTTGCCATAACTCTTCGCTGAAATGGGGAACCATGGGTGAGAGAAGTTGGATGATGGCCAGGGCTGCTTCCTGAATAAGGCCCGGCTCAGGGCATTCAGTGCTTTCCGGGCTGGTCAGACTGGAAAGGGTATTGTTTAATTCCATGACAGCGGCAATGGCGGTATTGAAATGAAATTTATCATTAATATCAGCGGTGACCTTCTCGATGGTCTGGTGGGTCTTGCGGTGCAGTTCCTTGCCGTTTGCGGATAAGGAGTCAGGGATCGTCAAGCTCTTGTCTTGAATCGTATCGAGGTGTTTTAGGATAAATCGGTAGATCTTATTTAAGAATCGGTAGGCGCCGTCAACACCCTGGTCACTCCATTCCAGATCCCGTTCAGGTGGGGCGGCAAAGAGGGAAAAAAGACGTACGGTATCCGCACCATATTTTTCAATGAGGATGGCCGGGTCAACAACATTGCCCTTTGACTTACTCATCTTAAAGCCGTCCTTGATCACCATCCCTTGAGTAAGAAGATTTTTAAAAGGTTCACTCACGGAAAGATAGCCGAGATCCCGCAATATTTTGGTGAAAAAACGCGAGTATAGAAGGTGGAGGATGGCATGTTCAACGCCGCCGATGTATTGATCCACCGGGAGCCAATAATCCACAGCCTCTTTGTCAAGGGGCGACTCGGTGTTGGTCGGGCAGGTGTAACGGGCAAAATACCACGAGGATTCGACAAAGGTGTCGAGGGTGTCGGTCTCCCGTCTGGCCTCTCCGCCGCATTTGGGACAGCTCGTGGCGTAAAAGGATTCCAGGGTGTGCAGGGGGGATTGGCCGGATTTGTCCATGGTGACATCCATGGGCAGGGTGATGGGCAGGGACTCGAGGGGCGCGGGCTGCACCCCGCATTCCGTACAGTGGATCATGGGAATTGGTGTGCCCCAATACCGCTGGCGTGAGATACCCCAGTCGCGGAGCCGGTAGGTGGTTTGCTGGCGGCCGAAACCTTCCTGTTCCCCTTTATAGGTGATGGCTTTTTTTGCCTTACCTGATTTAAGCCCTGTAAATTCACCAGAATTGACGAGTATGCCGGTATCCGTGTACGCCTCTTCCATGCTGTCCGCCTCAAGAGGATTCTGATCGGACTGCACGACAACTTTGATGTCGATGTTGTACTTCTTGGCAAACTCAAAATCGCGCTGGTCATGGGCCGGAACGGCCATGACCGCTCCCGTTCCGTATTCCATCAGGACAAAGTTGGCCGCATAAATGGGTACCTTGTCTCCGGTATACGGATTGATGCCGTAGCCGCCGGTGAAGACGCCTTCCTTCTCAAGTTCATCCCCTGCCTTCTGCCGCTGTTTGGCTATGGTGGTTCGGGTTACAAAATCAGCAACCTCGGCTTCACGCGGCGTGCCCTTGGTGAGCTTTGCCACCAAGGGGTGTTCAGGGGCAATGGACATGAAGGTTGCGCCAAAAATGGTATCGGGTCGCGTGGTGAAGATGGTGAGAACATCTTCAAGTCCATCCACCTTAAAGTCGATTTCTGCACCCACTGATTTGCCGATCCAGTTGCGCTGCATGGTGAGCACTTTCTCAGGCCATCCGTCTAAATGATCACATTCGGCAAGGAGCTCTTCGGCGTAGTCGGTGATCTTAAAGAACCAGCCGTTCATCTTACGGGGCTGCACCCCCTGATCGCAACGCCAGCAGCAGCCGTCGATCACCTGTTCGCGGGCAAGAACCGTCTGGCAGGTTTCACACCAGTTCACCACAGTGACCTTCTGGTAGATGAGATCCTTCTCATAACACTCGATGAAAAATTGCTGCTCCCATCTGTAATATTTAGGGTTGCAGGTGGCAATTTCACGATCCCAGTCATAGGAGAGACCCATTTGGCTGAGCTGGTTACGCATGTAATCCATGTTCTCATAGGTCCATTTGGCCGGGTGGGTCCCATTTTTTATGGCCGCATTTTCCGCAGGAAGTCCAAAGGCATCCCAGCCCATGGGATGGAGCACGTTATACCCCTGTTTACGTTTGAACCGGGCCACAACATCGCCAATCGTATAGTTGCGCACATGACCCATGTGAATACGCCCGGACGGGTAGGGAAACATCTCCAGGAGATAGTATTTCTGCTTGGTTTTATCTTCTGTGACTTTAAATGTTTTGTCCTGTAACCATTTATCCTGCCATTTTGCCTCAACTGCAGCAAAATCATAATGATTGGTATCTTGAGCCATGGGTGTTCCTAACGGTGAAAGTTGTGGGTTTCTAAAAGATCGTATTATTCTTGGTGGGGCGGGCCATTGGGGTCATGTTGAAAAGCGAGGTTCTCAAAGGTGGTATATTTGCCGATGAAGCTGAGCTTTACGGTGCCGGTCGGGCCGTTACGTTGCTTGCCGATGATGAGCTCGGCAATACCCTTGTTTGGGTTGTCTTCCGATTTGTTATACACTTCATCCCGGTAGATAAAGCAGATGACATCTGCATCCTGTTCAATGGCGCCGGACTCACGAAGGTCAGAAAGTATGGGCCGTTTATTGGGGCGGGACTCAAGGGAACGATTCAGCTGGGATAAGGCAACTACGGGAATCTCAAGCTCTTTTGCCATGGCTTTGAGGGATCTTGAAATTTCACTGATCTCCTGTTCCCGACTGTCGCCTCGGCCTTTCATGAGCTGCAGGTAGTCAACAACAACCATGCCGATATTATGTTCTATTTTCAGGCGTCTGGCCTTGGCGCGCATTTCAAGCACCGAAATGCCTGCAGTGTCGTCAATAAAGATCGGCGCCTGGGTCAGTTCACCCGTTGCCCGGGTGAGTTTCGGCCAGTCATTTTCCCGGATATGGCCTGTACGGACATTGTTGGAGTCAACCTTGGCCACAGAACAAAGAAGACGCATGGCGAGCTGGTGTTTCGACATTTCGAGGGAAAATACGGCCACAGGCACCTGGTGATCCATGGCCGAATTTTGCACCATGTTCATGGCAATGGCTGTTTTACCCATACTGGGACGGCCGGCAAGGATGATGAGATCCGAAGGCTGCAGACCTGCCGTCATCTGGTCGAACTGGTCAAATCCAGTGGGAGCCCCGGTGATCAATTCTTTGCGTTCGGCAAGGGCGGTGACCTTGTCAAACGTCCCCTTCATGATTTCGCTTAAGGGTTCAAATTTTGAACCGCCCTTGCTTGAAGAGATCTCAAAAACAGTGGTTTCAACATCATCGAGGAGCCGATCGATATCATCCTGCTCATCATAACAGCGGGAGGCGATGGAAGTTGTGGTGGCAATAAGCTGCCTGAGTATCGATTTTTCGCGTACGATCTTGGCGTAATGGACAATGTTTGAGGCGAGGGGAACGGTGTCGGTCAGTGTTGCAATATAGGCTGGGCCGCCTGCCGCATCGAGTTTGTTCGTTGATGAAAGCTGGTTGATAATGGTGATCATGTCTTGAGGTTCGTTCTTCTCAAACAGCATCAGCATGGAGTTAAAAATGGTCTTATGGATGTCGAGGTAAAAATCTTCCGGGGCAATATGGTCAACGGTCTTGGCCATCATGCCCGGTTGCTGAAGAACGGCACCTAGAACACATTGTTCTGCCTCAGTATTACTGGGTGGGATGCGTTTCGATGGTGGCGGCGGCAGCTGTTGATTCATGGGGGCGAATGGTGGGGAAAATGAGTTGACAGTTTTAGTTGCGGTAGCGGGGAGTCGTTATGTCTGCAAAGATAGAATGTGAGTCACAGTGCCATAAAGACAAAAAAAAAGCGATTCATTTCAAAGGGAAAAACCCAAGAAATGAATCGCTTTTTATTACAACCGGCCAAGAGTGAATAAACAGGCTTACTCAGCAGCTGTTTCTGGTACTTCAGTCACTTCTGGAGTTGCTACCGCTTCTTCTTCGGTGGTTTCAGCAACTTGTGGCTTGGCATCGATAGAAACGATATCGAGGGTGAAGTCTGCCGTAACCTGATAACCCGCTTTGTATTGAACATTATACTGCCCAAGTGCTTTGATGGTGCCGTCAACAACGAGTTTTCGTTTGTCAACGGTAATGCCTGTTTCCTGCAATTTATCAGCAATATCAGCATTGGTTACAGAGCCGTAAAGTCTGCCGTCGTCACCAGCACGCATGGTGATGGTAACGGTTGATCCAGCAAGTTTCTTGGCAAGAACAGTAGCCGTGCCACGTTCGTTGTCAATCCGAGCCTGGATGGCTGCCATATTCTTGTCACGTTCCATTATGGCATTTTTTGTCGCAATTACTGCCTTGCCTTGGGGAAGGAGGTAGTTGCGACCAAAACCTGGCTTGACATCTACAATTGCGCCTTCTGGACCAAGTGTATCAATTGTTTCTTTTAAAATAAGTTCCATGATAATCACCTCAGGTGTAAACCTGTTGTTTATTTCAACCCTGTATTTCGTAGCAGGGTGAGTTAATTCTTAATTTTCTTTCGGTTGTGAGTAAATCTTACCCAAATCCTTCCAGACATCTATAATGCCGAATATGACAATCATAAAAACTGAATAGGTTTGGACAACAAGCAGTACATAGATCAAAAAACGTACAGGCTTTGGTGTTTTAAATCGATCCAGCAAGGCAAAAAGAACGGCTATTCCTTGGAAGAAGTAGAGCGTTCCCATGATCATCAGCAGGTTCAACCCAAGATTTTTTATCGAAGACAGGGGAATAAGACAACTAATCCCAGCTATAATCAATAGCCAAACCAGATTTTCTGAAATCCGCCAGTATTTGAACACGGGCCAGATGACTATTCCAGAAGCGCTGTTTCGGATAATCCTGTTTCCTAGAACCATATTGACCCAACTGGTGCAGATCGCTGTTGCGATGAGCAAGCTGGGAAAAATGGCCGGGGTTACCTGCCGCAGGGTTTCAATTCCTTTGACGATATCGTGTTTGACATCGTCAGGAATGTCGGAAGATGTGTTGTACATCTCCATTAAACCGGTAAAGGCCTGATCCATGGCCTGCAATCCTTGACTGTATGGGTTGCTGCCAGTGGTGATGTTGTAAAAAAGACCACTGATGATCCAACCCGTAAGGATAAGTACTGTTGTTACAAGTCCTGCTTTTGCCGGAGAGTAGTTCCACTCTGCAGCTAACGCCAGCCCCATTCCAACCGGAAGGAGGGTTAAAGGGTAAATGATATTGCCGCTGTTTCCTACGACTATTGAGAATGCAACAGATACAAGAAATGCAAAAAAAGTTACTTTTCTACCAATCTGTTGTCCGAGAAGCACACAAAAACAAAAAGGTGCTAGTGGGATGAATGTTCTCAGCCAGTCGAAACCAGTGGATACAGCAGGAAGACTACAACAGAGTGCAGTGAGGAGTATTCCTCTGATAACCTGTGATCTGTTCGGTTCTTCTTTAATATCAATACTCACGAAAGTTAATTAGCTTATAGTGGATTCCCAGAGTATGGCAACAGGGCAATTTGACGAGCACGTTTAATTGCTTCAGTCATTTGACGCTGGTGCTTGGCGCAGTTTCCATAAATACGACGGGGAATAATTTTTCCGCGCTCAGTGAGGAAACTTCTCAGGACTTTTACATCTTTGTAATCAATGACAAGTTCTTTGTCTGCGCAGAAACGGCATACTTTACGACGTTGAAAAATTCTCTTTTTTCTCATGATTCTATCCTTTATATATTAAGCTGAATAATTTGGAGGTGGCTTTCTAGTCTTCTTCTGACTCTTCTTCGTCAGTTTCTGCGCCAATAACGGTGTCGGTGAGGACAAAGTCTTTGCCAAGCTTAATGGTCATATATTTAAGGACGTTGTCATCAATACGGAAGATGCGTTCCATTTCATCTACACCTTCACCGTTTCCGGAAAATACGGTGTAAACATAATAGCCTTGCTGTTCTTTTTTAATAGGGTAGGCAAGTTTTTTTGCGCCCCATTTGTCAACTTTCAGGATTTCTCCGCCGGCATCAGTGATGATTTTTGCGGTTTTTTCGCTGATTTGATCAATAACTTCTTCACCAGCATTCGGCATGATGATCGAAATTGTTTCGTACATTCCCATAATATTCTCCTTGTGGACATGAGGCCCCCCTGTAGAAGGGAGCAAGAAGGGAGTGGTCGGTGAGTATCGTGATGATACTCCAAGGGTACTGGTGGACAACCCAAACAGTACCTGAAAAATAAGTTGCTCTTGTTACCATGCCTCATGTTGTAATGTCAATGGCTTTCTCCCATAAGGCCCTTATGGTTTTAATATCAAAGGAGATATGGAAAAACTTTTTTTTCACGACAAAAAAAAGAAACAAGACACAAGGTTTGATGTATACTTAAAAGAAGTTGCACCAGTGGTGGTACTGGTCTATCTTCACAATTTATTTGACATTTGTTGCGGTACTGGATTATTAACTGAACCGTCGCGTGGGCGGTATCCTTCAGGTCACTTGCGTATGTTGATACTCTTTGCATCAATGCTGATGTCCTTATTCTCTTGGGGTCATGTGTCTTAAGAAAATTTTTTAGCTTGAATGTGCACATCTAACATTAAATAAAAGAAAAAAATGAGCAAACCTACTTCTTCCCGTTATGCCGAGTCCGGCGTCGACATTGATAAGGCCAATGATTTTATCAATGATATAAAACCCTTTGTTGCCTCTACCTTTCGCCGTGGCGTTCTCACCGATATCGGTGGTTTTGGTGGTCTTTTTGCCCTTGGCGGGGATCGGTATAAGGATCCTGTCCTTGTTTCCGGGACGGATGGTGTGGGGACTAAGTTGCTCATTGCCAATATGTGTAATGTGCATGACACAATTGGCATTGATCTTGTCGCCATGTGTGTGAATGATATTGTTGTAAGCGGTGCCATGCCTCTTTTCTTTCTTGATTATTTTGCTGTTGGTAAGCTTGAGACAGGTGTTGCCCTCGATGTTGTTAAGGGAATCGCCAAGGGGTGTGAGATTTCAAAATGTTCTCTCATCGGTGGTGAAACAGCCGAGATGCCCGGCATGTACCAGGACGGTCATTATGATCTTGCTGGTTTTGTGGTTGGTGTTGCTGAGCGTGATAAGATTATTGACGGTTCTGAGATCAAGGTTGGTAATAAGATTATTGGTCTATCCTCAAGCGGTGTGCACTCGAATGGCTTCTCCCTGGTTCGGAAAATCTGTTTTGAAGAGCTCGGGCTCAAGGTTACGGACCATGTTGATGAGCTTGGGTGCACCCTCGGGGAAGAACTCATCAAGCCTACACGTATCTATACTGAACCCCTCCTGAATTTGTTCAAAAATTATAAAGTTCGCGGTCTGGTGCATATTACCGGTGGTGGTTTTGATGACAATATTCCACGTGTTCTTCCTAAGGGCTGTAAGGCTGTCATAACGGAAGGGAGCTGGCCTGTTCAGCCTATTTTTAAGTTTTTAGAAGAAAAGGGTAATGTGCCTGTCGGCGAAATGCGGCGGACCTTCAACTACGGTATTGGTATGGCCATTGTTCTTGATGCAAATATTGTTGATGACGCCATGCAGCAGCTTATTGCCCTTGGTGAATCTCCACATCTTATCGGTGAGGTTGCGGCCCGTGAGGATGATGAACCGTCGGTGGAATTTGTCTAGTCTGCTTCAGTAAAAGAATATAAAAAAAGGCTTCTGGATTTTTTCCAGAAGCCTTTTTTTTTGGCTGCGTTGTGTCCTGGTGTTGCTACGACGTTCCGCAATCTTTTGTCCCGCCGTTTATCTTATAAACAGCGTGTTCTAATCCTGCGATCACCGCGTCAAGATTCTCACGTGCACCCCGTTCACTTCCTGGAAGGTTGATGATGAGGGTGGATTTGCGTATCCCTGATACACCCCTTGAGAGGATCGCGTTGGGCGTTTTTTGCAAACTTGCAGCGCGCATGGCCTCGCTGATTCCCGGAATTTCCTTGTCGAGCAGGGGGATGGTTGTTTCCGGGGTTTGGTCTGTGGGGCTCACGCCCGTGCCGCCAGTGGTGAGAATCAGATCAAGGTTTTTGTCGTCCACCCAGTGGAGCAGTGTTTCTCGGATCTGTGCGGGGTTGTCTGCAACGATCTTGTATTCCCT
>JBFFNY010000008.1:0-15692 GCA_041562955.1 Desulfurivibrionaceae bacterium
GCTGAAAAAGGATTTTTCTTTTGCAGAGACGGGAATTTATTTATATGTAGTAGTCCGTGGATGCCGCATGCGGCATTGTGATATTAATTTAAACATCAGCAAAAGAATAATACGCCATGACTGGAAACGATATACGCGCCAAATTTCTCGAATATTTTCAACAGAAACACCACACCCTCGTGGACTCATCCTCCCTGGTACCTGAAGATGACCCAACCCTGCTCTTTGTCAATGCGGGGATGGTGCAGTTCAAACGTATCTTCACGGGGGAGGAAAAGCGCGACTACACCCGGGCCACGACGAGTCAGCGTTGTGTGCGGGCGGGCGGAAAGCATAATGACCTTGAGAATGTCGGGTACACGGCGCGCCACCATACCTTCTTTGAGATGCTTGGGAATTTTTCCTTTGGTGATTATTTCAAAAAAGAGGCCATTGATTTTGCCTGGGAATTTCTCATTCAGGTTCTCGGTCTTGATCCCAACAGGATGTGGATCTCTGTATTCGAGGATGATGATGAGGCCTTCGCCCTATGGGAGAATATCGAAACCCTGCCCAAGGGCCGCATTGTCCGTCTGGGTGAAAAGGATAATTTCTGGGCCATGGGGGATACGGGGCCATGCGGACCGTGCTCCGAAATCCATTATGACCAGGGACCTGAGCTTGGTTGCGATGATCCGAACTGTGCTGTGGGGTGTGACTGTGATCGCTGGCTTGAGGTGTGGAACCTCGTGTTCATGCAGTTTGAACGCAGCAGCGACGGCACTCTGACGGAACTGCCGAAGCCGTCCATTGATACGGGGATGGGGCTTGAGCGTATTGCTTCTGTGGTGCAGGGGGTGAAGACCAATTATGATTCAGACCTGTTTCAGCCTCTCATTCAGACCATCGCCAGAGTTGCAAATTGTAGTTATGGCGCTGATGCCAAGTCTGATGTGGCCCTGAAGGTCATTGCCGATCATTGCCGCACCGCGACCTTTCTTGTCTCCGACGGGGTTCTGCCGTCCAATGAGGGGCGGGGCTATGTGTTGCGCAGGGTGATGCGTCGTGCCATACGCTACGGTCGGACCCTGGGTTTGACCAAGCCGTTCATGACGAAAATCTGTGAGTTTGTGGTTCAGGATATGGGTCATGCCTATCCCCATTTACACGATGCGGTTGTACTCCTGAAACAGGTGGTTGAGAATGAAGAGATTCGTTTTCTTGAAACCCTGGATCATGGCCTGGCTCTGCTCGAAGCGGAGATCGGCTCGCTGTTGATTGACGGCGGGACATTGATCAATGGTCAATTTATCTTCAAACTATACGACACCCATGGTTTTCCAGTGGATATTGTTCGTGATATGGCCCTCGAAGTCGGTCTTGCTGTGGATGATGCCGGATTCAACGCGGCCATGGATGAGCAGCGGGCCCAGTCCAGGGCCTCGTGGCGTGGCGGCGACCTTGTCGTGCAGGGTGCCGGGGTGAAAGCGCTTCTTGAAGAGGGGGTGGCGACCGAATTTACAGGGTATGCGGATACCCATGGTGAAAGTACGCTGCTGGCCATTTTGACCGAAGAGGGTGAGGCTGTTGCTTCGGCTAAAAAAGGAGATGTCGTCAGTCTGGTCTGTTCGGAGACACCTTTTTATGCCGAGTCCGGCGGGCAGGCGGGTGATGCCGGGGTCATTCTCACTGATGGCGGTGGTGCGGCTGAGATTTCAACCACGGTTAAAACGGGAAGAATCTTTTTCCACAGGGCCATGATTCGTGAGGGTGAGTTTGCTCTTGGCGACGATATAACACTGACCGTTGACCGCAAGCAAAGGCAGTCCGTCAGCAGTAATCATACCGCCACCCATCTCCTACAGGCCGCCTTGGTGCAGGTGCTTGGGGATCAGGTGAAACAGGCCGGCTCCCTCGTTAGCGGGGATCGTCTCCGTTTTGACTTTACCAATTTTGCCCCCATGACCCGTGACGAGATTGCCCGGGTTGAAGCGTTGGTGAATGATCAGATTTGCGCCAATACGCCCCTGGTGACCGATCTTTTGTCAAAGGATGAGGCCATTGCTGCCGGGGCCACGGCCCTTTTTGGCGAGAAGTATGGTGAAAAGGTGCGGGTGGTCAGTGTGCCGGGGTATTCAAAGGAGCTCTGTGGCGGAACCCATGTCGGGGCCACCGGTGAGATCGGTCTCATGAAGATCCTTTCCGAAACAGGCGTTGCCGCCGGGGTCCGCCGTATTGAGGCCATCACCGGTGCCACGGCCCTGGCTCGCTTTCAGGCAGATGAGGCAAAGCTTTTGTCCATTGCTGAGATGGTTAAGGCGACTCCTGAGGATTTGGCGGAAAAACTCGAAAAACTGCTGCTGCGCCAAAAACAACTTGAGAAGGAGCTGGCCGAGCTGAACGCGAAGCTGTCCCTCGGCGGGCTTGATTCTATTGTGGATGGGGCAATCACGGTGAACGGGGTGAAGGTTATTGCCGCAGTCATTCCCCTTGATTCTGCCAAGACCATGCGTGAAGTCGGCGATAAGGTACGGGATAAGATGGGGTCTGGAATCGCGGTACTGGGCGGTGATCTGAAGGGCAAGGTCTCTCTGCTGGCCATTGTCTCCAAAGATCTCACGAAGCAGTACCAGGCGGGTAACATTATAAAAGAGGTTGCGGCCATTGTCGGCGGCAGTGGTGGTGGGCGTCCGGATATGGCCCAGGCCGGTGGAACCATGGTGGACAAGTTGCCGGAGGCCTTGAAGGCGGTTGCTGGAATTGTGGAGAATATGGGGTAGACTTTACAATTCAGCGGGAAGTCATGAAGGGGGTTGGGGCTTAAGTGCTTCAGCCCCTTTTTTTGTTTGCACCTGTCGTGGGTCAAGGTATGCTTTTTCACCTTTCACCTTTCACCTTTCACCTTTCACTCCTCAGACCTCAGCCCTGCCAAACGTGTCGTCAAAACGTTGTTCCGCAGCCAGCGGGCCGATGAGCAGGAGGTTGTCCTGATCTTTCAGTTTGTATTGGGGGTCCGGGGAGGCAAGCTCCTTATTATGAGGCTGAACCGCGATCACGTTGCAGCTTGTTGTGGAGCGAATGTTTGATTCTGCTAATGATTTGCCCTGCAGGGACGACGGCACTACACGACTGAAGATGTTCAATCCTTCGGCAAAGAGTGCGACCTCGTTGGGTTGGAGCAGGTTGAATATGGTATTGGCCCCTAATGAGGCATAGGACATGACCAGATCTGCGCCGGCGCGATGGAGTTTGGGGATATTGCGTTCACTGGTGGTTCGGCTGATGATCTGGACATCAGATCTGAGCTGCCTGCAGTAGAAGGTGAGGTAGATATTCATGGCGTCATCATGGGTGGTGATGATGATGGCGCGGGCGCTATCAATTCCTGCCGCTTTTAAGGTGTTGATGTCGGCGGCATCGCCATGGATAGAATGTTTCAAGCTATCCTTGATTGCTGCAGAGCTTTTTTCAATGATCTTATAGCGTACCCCGTTTTCTGCTAAGGTTGCAGCTGTGGCTTGTCCCACCCTGCCGCCGCCAAGGATGAGGACGGAGGCGTCGGCATTGTACTCGGCGCAGGAGATGGCAAAGGAGTTGTCATACTTGGCAAGTTGTTCCGCAGTGCCGGTGAGGACCAGGACGGTGGTGGAGGTAATGATGGTTTCTGGGTGAGGGATCTCAAAAACGCCATGGTTCCAGATCCCCACCACGGTTGCCCCGGTTTTCCGGCTCAGATCCGTGTCTGCCAGACGTTTTCCTTCCAGGTGGGTCCTCATTGCCGGAGCTTCAGCAATGAGGAGGTCGCCGAAGTTGCCGATGATGTTGGCTCCTCTGCTTAACCCCAGTGTCCGCCGGGCCAAGGACTGGCCGAGGGCCTTCATGAATTCGAAAACCCTTATGTTGCCGGGGAATTCCAGGATGTCTCGGGAATGTTCCTTGTCCGCATTGGTGACAATGGGCACCTTGTCGGTGAGTTCACGGATGGTGAAGGCGATGGAGGTGTTGGTCAGATCATCATTGGTCACCACTACAATGGCAGCGTTATGGATCTGTAACCGTTCGTAGGTTTCAAGGTGGTCAAGCTCCCCGAGGATGACCTTGATCCCCCCGTCGGCAAGTTCCAGGGCCTGCTGCATGTCTTCCACCACTAAGACGTATTGGTACTCATACTTTTCCAGTTTTTTGATCAAGCTCTGTGTGATAGGGCCGTAGTTGGTGAGGATGATGTGGTTGTTCAGGGATGGGTCAACTGTACGGGGAACCCTGGCCTTTTCCTGGGCCTCAAGCCATGGTGCGTAGAAAAATTGGATAAAGGTGAATGGCAGCATGATGAGGAGGAGGATAATGCCCGAGAGCAGGACCACTAAGGTGAAGACTAACCCCAGGTCCGAGGAGAAGGTGATGTCGCCAAAGCCAAGGGTGGACATAACCGTAAGGGTCCAGTAGAAACCAGTGATCCAGCTGAAGTTCCGCCCCTCGTAGAGCATGATGATATGGAAGAGAAAGCTGTATGCGGCGATGATACCTGTCAGGAGAGCGAAAAACTTAAGCAGGAGCACCGAGTTTCTGCGGGTGGTTTTGTTCTGGAGAAAAAAGAGAAGTTGTGATGGTAGAAATTTCATAATCGTAGTTTATCATAATGTGATTTTACCTGAAACCCCAACCCCCTATATGTCTTAATAATGTCAAAATATAAACCCCAGCATGCCCGTCTTCTCTTTATCGATCGCAAGATACGTGAAAACAGGTATCCCAGTTGTCTGTCCCTGGCCCAGGAATGGGAGGTGACCCGTAAAACCATTCAGCGTGATATTTCCTATATGAAGTATCAGCTGGATGCCCCCATTGCCTATATCGCTCAGCAGAGGGGGTATCGGTATACGGAGGAGAGGTATCAGCTTCCGGCCATGGAGGTGCGGGAGGGAGACCTCTTTGCCATTTATCTGGCTGAGAAGCTGCTCGCCCAATATAAAGGTACGCCGGTGCATGATAACTTGAGTTCGGTGTTTGCTAAGATTGCCCAGTCGCTGCCGGAGAAGGTGCAGCAGCCTGAGGGGCAGGATTTTTCCAAATTCACCTTTATAACAGAACCTGCTGCCCGCCTTGAAGCCGGCGTGTGGGAGATGGTGTTTGGCTGTCTGAAGAAACAGGAAACGCTGCAGTTCGCCTATCGTTCCCCCTCAGTTGCAGAAAGTACTGAATCGTCCTTCAGTATGCGAAAGATGGATCCCTATCATGTGGTGCGGCACGGAAGTGACTGGTATGTTATCGGGTTCTGTCATAACCATGATGCGGTGCGCACCTTTAATCTGGCGCGGATGAGTCATGCCCGCACCAGTGGCGTTTTTTTTACTATTCCTGAGGGATTTGATGCCACCGTCGTCACCGATGACCAGTTTGGCATCTATCAGGGCGAAACCCTGAGTTGGGTGGAGGTGCAGTTCAGTGCCAGGGTTGCAGGGTTTATTAAGGAAAAGATGTGGCATAAGAGTCAGGAAATTAAAATGACGGAAAGTGGCGATCTTATCATGCGGTTACAGGTGAATCATCGTTTGGAATTGCAGAAATGGGTGCTGAGCTGGGGGAGCGATGCCACGGTTTTGAGCCCTGAAAGTTTTGTCACAGAAATGCGGAATGAAGTGGAGAAAATGAAAAAAAAATATGGTTAACGGTTCATTTTTTTATGCGGTGAATAGAACACTTTTATGGGCCGGAACTGGTTGAAAAGGCGCCACTGTTTAATTTTTTTCTTAAAGGGTTAAATGGTAGGTATACCTACAGGAACTGAGGGTTTTCGCGTGGTTTGGAGGGGGTAAAAAAAGTTGACACTGCTCAGATTGTATAGTAAGGAATCTGCTATTTATGAGGAGCCATTCATTGTTGGCTGTCTACAAGTGAATACGTCTGCGGGACTTATTTCTCCACAGGGAGAAAGGGGTGTTGCCGATTTAAATTTGCGCTGTTAAGGGTCTTCTTTGATTTAGAGAACGGTTGACTTATTTTGCGCCAGAAGAAACAGGAGGAAGGGGAGATCTATGATTACTATTGACATGACATTGCCCATGCAGATCATCAACATCTTAATTTTGATGATGGTTCTGAATGTGATTCTGTATCGTCCAATTCGGACAATGCTGGCTGCCCGGAAGGAAAAACTTGCTGGACTGGCGACAGATGTACAGAACTACAAGAAAAATGCCCAGTTACGGGTTGACGAATTTGATACTAAAATGAATGACGCTCGGCGCAAAGCCAAGGCTGAGTTCGATGGAGCCAGGGCCGTTGCCACGGCTGCGGGAAATGAGAAACTTGCGGAGATTCGCGGTGAGGCTGATAAAGCCAAGGCCGAGCAACTCGCAATCGTTGCCTCGGAATTCACCGCTGCCCGGAAAGAGCTGACTGGTCAAGTTGATGACTTTGCTAAGGCTATGGCCGGTAAAATTCTGGGGAGGGCTGTTTAATGAGGAAAGATGTCAATTGGTCTAAGCTTGGGCTTTCCGCCCTCGCCGTCATGGCAGTTGTGGGAGTAGCTGCTTTGGCATATGCCTCCGCTGATGCCCATGCTGGTGGCGGTGATGGTTTATTAGGGATCCCGGACCATAAGTGGAAAGACCTCGGCTGGCGAGCCATGAACTTTGCAGCCTTGATGATTATTCTCATCAAGTTTCTGAAGAAGCCGATTGTCGACGGCTTGCGTGGACGCCGTCAGGGGATTAAGGAAGAGTTTGATTCTCTTGAAGCCCAGCGCTCCGAATCTGAAGCACAATATCAGGAATATGCCGGAAGACTGAGCGGTCTTGATGCTGAGCTGCAAGAGATGGTCGCCAAAGCTGTCGCCCAGGGCGAAGTGGAAAAGGCACGTATCATTGCGGAAGCAAACGATGCGGCAGACCAGATCAAACGTCAGGCTGAGATGGCTGTTGCCAATGCTGTGGCAGAAGCAAAAGTTAAGCTTAAAAATGAAGTAGCTGATCAGGCAACCGTTATGGCAGAGGCGATTATTAAATCCAACCTCACCGCTGATGACCAGGGTGCTTTAGTTGGTAGTTACTTAGCTAAGGTTGGAGGTGCTGCATAATGAAGAACGCATTACTTGCAAAGCGCTATGCCAAGGCCTTATTTGCCGTTGGTCAGGAAGAGAATGCACTGGATGAGTACGCCACAAGTTTAAAGGAATTTGCAACAATGCTTGCTGATAATCCTGAGCTTGATGATGCCCTCTCAAATCCGATGTATCCCCTCGATGCACGAGAAGGTGTTATGGCAGAAGTGGTTAAAGCTGCCGGCCTTTCCACCATCATGGGTAATTTCCTGAATCTCATAGTTCAAAAACGTCGCGCTGATGTCCTTGGTGACATTGCTGAGATGTTTCAGATATTGGTTGATGAAGAGAACAATACCGCTCAAGGTACGGTTGTCTCAGCCACTGAGCTTTCTGCTGAGATGCAGGCCAAAGTTCAGGAAACATTAGAAAAAATTACCGGGAAGCAGGTTACACTGACAACACAGGTCGATGAGTCAATCATTGGCGGCATGATTGCCAAGGTTGGTGACTTAGTCCTGGATGGCAGTATAAAAACGCAACTGGAAGAGTTAAAAGAGTCCATTAAGGGGAGTGAATAGGAAATGCAGATTAAAGCTGAAGAAATCAGTCAAATTATCAAAGGTCAGATCAAGGATTTCGAGAGTAAGGCGGACCTGAGTGAAACTGGTACCGTAATCTCCGTAGGTGATGGTATTGCCCGTATCCATGGTGTTGAAAACTGTATGGCTATGGAGCTTCTTGAATTCCCTAGTGGTATTCTGGGACTTGCTCTGAACCTTGAGGCAGACAACGTCGGTTGTGCGGTACTTGGTGACGTTGCTGGAATTAAGGAAGGCGACATCGTCAAGCGTACCGGCAAGATTGCTGAGGTGCCTGTTGGACCTGAGATGGAAGGTCGTGTTGTTGACGCGGTTGGTAATCCTATCGACGGACAAGGCCCGATCAACGCCAAGGTATCTTCAAAGATTGAAGTTATTGCCCCTGGTGTTATTGCCCGTAAAGGTGTGCATGAGCCATGTTATACCGGTTCCAAGGCGATTGACGCCATGACACCTGTTGGCCGCGGCCAGCGTGAGCTTGTTATTGGCGATCGTCAGATTGGTAAAACTTCGGTTTGTGTTGACGCGATCATCGCCCAGCGCGATACCGACGTGCACTGCATCTATGTTGCCATCGGTCAGAAGAAGTCCACAGTTGCCCTGGTTGTTGAAGCGCTTCGTAAGAACAACGCCATGGATTACACCACCGTTGTTGCAGCCTGTGCCTCTGATCCAGCACCTATGCAGTATGTTGCTGCCTTTGCCGGGACTTCTATGGGTGAGTATTTCCGTGACCGCGGTCAGCATTCCCTGATCGTGTATGATGATCTTTCCAAGCAGGCTGTGGCCTATCGTGAATTATCCCTTCTTCTTCGTCGTCCACCAGGTCGTGAAGCGTATCCAGGTGATATTTTCTTCAACCACTCCCGTCTGCTTGAGCGTTCCTCCAAGGTTAATGATGATCTCGGTGCTGGTTCCATGACAGCCCTGCCGATCATTGAGACCCAGGCTGGTGACGTTTCCGCCTTTATTCCTACCAACGTAATTTCCATTACTGACGGTCAGGTATACCTTGAGCCAAACCTGTTCTTCTCTGGTGTACGTCCAGCGATTAACGTCGGTCTCTCTGTATCCCGTGTTGGTGGTGCTGCTCAATGTAAGGCCATGAAGCAGGTTGCTGGTACCCTTCGCCTTGACCTTGCCCAGTATCGCGAGCTTGCAGCCTTTGCCGGCTTTGGTTCCGATCTTGATGCGGCGACTCAGGCCCAGTTGACCCGTGGTGCGCGTCTGGTTGAAATTCTGAAACAACCTCAGTATCAACCATTACCTATGCCTCAGCAGATCTGTATTCTTTTTGCTGGTACCAAGGGCTACCTTGATTCATTACCTATTGAGACCCTGGCTGACTACGAGCAGGACCTGTATACCCATATTGCCTCTTCGGCGCCGGACATCTTCGATACCCTGAATGAACAACAGGCAATTGATGCTACTCTGGAAGAAAAGATGCATGCCACCATGAAAGCCTTCACTGAGACCTTCAAGGCTTCTAAAGGCCTCAACTAAGGAGGTGGGTGATGGCTAGTCTGAAAGAAGTATCTAATAAGATCGTCGGTGTTAAAAAGACATCGCAGATCACCAAGGCCATGAATATGGTTTCGGCTTCCAAGCTTCGTGGAGCCCAGAAGAAGATGGAAGATTTCCATCCCTATGCTGGGAAGTTCAACGATACCATGGCAAGCTTAAGTGGGGGCGCTTCTGGGGATTATCCTTTGATGGAGATTCGTGACGTTCAAACTGCCGAGATCGTCGTGGTGACCTCTGATCGTGGTTTATGCGGTTCTTTCAACGCTAACATTATGAAGTTAGCTGAGAAGAAGATTGCCGCCTATGAAGCTGCAGGAAAGAAGGTGACCCTGGTCTGTGTTGGTAAGAAGGGCAATCAATATTTTAAGAAATCCGGTAAGGTCAGAAAGGCCTACACCGATATCATGGGTACATTTCAGATGTTTAATGCCCGTGAAATTTCCATGGATATTGCCGAAAACTTTGAAGCGGGTCGCGCGGATGAGGTGACGGTGATGTACGGTCATTTCCATTCTGTCGGTGTTCAGAAACCTACAGCGGTTTCTCTTCTCCCTGTTAAGCCGGTTGAACAGGCTGAGGGCGAACAGGCTGCTGCCAAGGGCGATTATATCTACGAGCCAAGTTCTGAAGAGATCATGGACGTGCTCCTGCCCCTGTATATGAATGTTATGATTTATAACTCCATGTTACAGGTTGGCGCTTCCGAGCAGGCTGCCCGGATGACCGCCATGGATAATGCGACCAATGCCTGTTCTGATATCGTTAGTGAACTTACCATGATCTTTAACAAGGCCCGTCAGGCCGCCATTACCGGCGACTTGATGGATATTGTCGGCGGTGCCGAGGCCCTGAAAGGTTAAAGCTGAGTTGAGCGGTTTATCCGCTCAATTGAAGCATATGCCTCAGGTATAAATTGAATGAAGGTTGCCTGTGAGGGCGACCCTTTATATAGATAGGAGAATAAATCCAATGAGTTTAGAAAGTGGAAAAATTGTTTCTGTTGTAGGTCCGGTTTGTGACGTTGAGTTCCCTGCCGGCACCCTGCCAGACATTATGACAGCCCTGACCATTACCAACCCAGGTATTGATGATACCCCTGACAACCTTGTTGTTGAGGTTGCTCAGCATCTCGGTGATAACGTTGTTCGTGCCGTTGCCATGGATGCCACCGATGGTCTGGTTCGCGGTATGGAAGTGAAGAATACCGGCGCACCAATCACCATTCCTGTTGGCCCTGCAACTCTTGGACGGATCATGAACGTTGTTGGCCGTCCGGTTGATGGTATGGGTGAGATTTCTAAAGAGCACACCGCTGTTATCCATAAGCCTGCCCCTTCCTTTGTTGACCAGTCCACTGAAGTACACGTACTTGAGACCGGTATCAAGGTAATCGACCTGCTCGTTCCATTCCCACAGGGTGGTAAAATGGGTCTGTTCGGTGGTGCCGGTTGTGGTAAGACCGTTATCATGATGGAAATGGTAAATAACATCGCCCAGCATCACGGTGGTATTTCCGTATTCTGTGGTGTAGGCGAGCGTACCCGTGAAGGAAACGATCTCTACAAAGAGATGGAAGAGTCCGGCGTACTGCCAAAGGCCTCCCTTGTTTACGGTCAGATGACTGAGCCTCCAGGAGCCCGTTCCCGTGTTGCTCTGACCGGTCTGTCCTCTGCTGAGTACTTCCGTGACGAAGAAGGTCAGGACGTGTTGTTCTTTGTTGATAACATCTTCCGCTTTACCCAGGCTGGTGCTGAAGTTTCTGCCCTCCTCGGTCGTATTCCTTCTGCGGTTGGTTATCAGCCGACTCTGGCTACCGATCTTGGTGGTCTGCAAGAGCGTATTACCTCCACAACCAAGGGTTCCATTACCGCGGTTCAGTGTGTATATGTACCTGCGGATGATCTTACCGATCCTGCCCCTGCTACTACCTTTGCTCACCTTGACGGTACGGTTGTACTTTCCCGTCAGATTGCCGAGCTTGGTATCTATCCAGCGGTTGATCCCCTTGACTCCACCTCCCGTATCCTTGATCCGAACGTACTTGGTCAAGAGCATTATGATACCGCCCGTCGTGTTCAGGTTTCTCTCCAGAAATACAAGGACCTTCAGGACATCATTGCTATTCTTGGTATGGATGAGCTTTCCGAGGAAGATCAGCAGCTTGTTGGTCGTGCCCGTAAGGTTCAGCGTTTTCTCTCCCAACCCTTTACCGTTGCTGAAGTTTTCACCGGTATGGACGGTAAATTCGTTAAGGTTGCTGACACGGTTCGCGGCTTTAAGGAAATCCTTGATGGTAAGCATGACGAACTTTCCGAAAATGCTTTCTACATGGTTGGTTCCATCGAAGAAGCGTTGGAAAAAGCTGCTGCTGAGAAAGCTGCATAATCCTGCCTCTTGTATGTAAACCGTTCATGGCCTCAGGTTGTGAACGGTTTACTCTATGATAGGTTGAAATTTAAGAGGTGACAGTATGGCTCAAATTGAACTTGAAATCGTCACGCCTGCCGGCCCTGTTGTCAACGAATCAGTTGACATCGTTACAGCTCCAGGCTTCGGTGGTGTGTTCGGTGTTCTGGCCAATCACGCCCCCTTTCTATCCACCATCAAGATCGGTGAACTTGCTTACAAAAAAGATGGTTCTGAATCGTCTTTGATGGTAAGCGGCGGTTTTTGTGAAGTTTCCAATAACAAGATTACGTTTATTGTCGAGTCTTGCGAAAAAGGTACAGAGATTGATATTGATCGTGCCTTAAGAGCGAAAGAAAGAGCAGAGCGTAGATTAGCTGAAGCTAAAGTTAAATCCGACACCATTAATATGGCCAGGGTTGAAGGTGCATTGCAACGTGCCCTTGCACGTGTTGCTGTAGCTCAGAAATCTAAGTAGTATTGTGTTGATATGGGAACCAGAGGTGTAGGCCTTTGACTCCTGTTGCTGTATAAAAAAAAGCCGTCCTCAAATGAGGGCGGCTTTTTTTTTGACTGTCGGCTGTTGTGGTGGTTATTTGTCGTCGAGATTTGCTTCAATGACAAATCCGCCATATTCGGTCTCAAAAGGGATAACAATGGTGGGGGTTGAGGACAGGGTGGAAATCTCTATGCCTTTACCGGTGATCATGGTGGGTGTCGCCAGATCAAATTTATGATCCAGTTTCGCAAGGGTCGCCTTGGCTCCACCGCAGATCATATTGGTTAATTCACCGACCGCATCGACAATTTCATCATCAATGTTTGTCTTGGGTGCTTCCATGAGCATGTTGGCCACAACATTGATAATGCAGGTATCACTGAAACTGAGAATCATACAGCCGGATACGGTGTCGCTGGCCATGCCGATGATACCCGTGACATCACCGTAGGTGGTTCGCCCTTCTTTGAGCATGGGTTTCTTTGGCTGGACAGGGGTCTGGCACATGGTCTCCAGAACATTCTTGGTGGCCTGCAGGAAGGGGTTAATGAATTCAGCTTTCATCGAGATGTCTAGTCCTTGTTGGGTGAGAGAAACGAAGCATTTTTAAGATATACTACTAGCATGGATGAACAGACTTTCTTTGTCAAGTTGAGCCCTTTAAAAATACAAAATTAATGGTCTTAAACCAGTTCTTTTTAGTCTTGATGTCTAGGTAGTTCTGCGAGCTGAAATCTTTATACAAGTAGTGTATAAACTTTTTACATTTGAACCCATACGGTGTAAGCGTCCGTTTAACTTTGTTTATAATGAATTGTGTTGAGGGAGTTATGAAAGCAAAAGAAAGAATGGCTATTGAGCGGCAAACCTGTGCTGAATTGTCGCCGGAAATTCGCGTCGATAATTATGATGAAGTTGCCCTGGGTTTTACCTTTGATCTGGCGCAGAAAGAGGCCATGCGTTGTCTTAATTGTAAAAAACCTGGATGTCGTCAAGGTTGCCCTATTAATAACGATATTCCTGCTTTTATTGGTCTTGTGGCTGAAGGAAAATTTGAAGAGGCGTACTGGAAGGTGCGTGAAACCTCTTCTCTGCCGGCAATCTGTTCACGGGTCTGTCCCCATGAGAATCAATGCGAGGGCAGTTGTATCCGCGGTAAAAGCGGCAAGCCTGTGGCCATTGGTCTTATTGAACGTTTTATGTCGGACTGGATGGTCTATCATCAGAAAAATATGTTGGCTGAATGTGCCTTGCCCATCGGGAAAAAGGTTGCCATTGTCGGTTCCGGTCCAGCCGGGATGACCGCGGCCTATCATCTGGCCCATGCGGGTTTTGCATGCACGATCTATGAGTCGTTACCGGTTGTGGGCGGCATGCTCAAGGTCGGTATTCCTCCTTTTCGTCTGCCCCGCCACATCCTCAATGCGGAATTTTCAGTGCTCAAGAGCTGTGGCGTGAAGCTAGTTCATAATGTCGTGATCGGCAGGGATGTCACCCTCGATCAACTGAAGAATGAGCATGGTTATGATGCGGTGTTCATCGGCATTGGCGCCCATACGAGCCGTAAGCTCGGTGTTGAAGGCGAAGATCTGGCTGGCGTTCGGCACGGGGTTGATTATTTGCGTGAGGTGCTGTCCGGTCATAAGGTCGATATCGGCAATAATGTCGTGGTGGTCGGCGGCGGGAATGTTGCCATTGACTGCGCCCGTGTCGCCTTGCGTGAAGGGTCTGAAAATGTTTTTATCCTCTACCGGCGGACGATCGAAGAAATGCCTGCATCCAATGAAGAGATTCATCATCTGCAGCAGGAAGGGGTGAAGATTGAATTTCTCGCCGCTCCGGTCAAGATCGTTGGCGAAAACGGGAGAATGACGGGAATCGAATGCCAGCGGATGGAGCTTGGTCCCCCTGATGACTCGGGTCGCCGCCGTCCGGTTGTAATCGAAGGGTCAAATTTTATTATCGATGCCGATTGCGTTATTCCTGCCATCTCGCAAAATGTCGATCATGAGGCTGATACAGGTCAGGATATGGACTTGACACGCTGGGGTACCTATATCGTGGACAAGACGACCTTCCAGACGAACGTGGACTGGATCTTCTCCGCCGGAGATTCGGTGCTTGGTCCGCAGACTGTCGCTAAGGCCGTGTATCAGGCGAAAGAGGCGGCTGAATCGATCAAACGCTACTGTTTAGGCGAAGATATGAAGGAAGGGCGTGACGTGCGGGATCTGGATGACTGAGTAAGGTCCTTTTGCATATAAATGCGGTTCAGAAAAGGCTCGATATTGCTCGTTGATATTGGGCCTTTTTTATTTGTATTGGTCACCCTCTTAAGGTACATATTGTTGGTCCTGAAGTTTATAGGGGTTCCCCTCTGGTTTAATTTCTACGGTGATGACGATGCGGCAATTTGTTGTTGATGATTTGAGTAAGGCAGAGATGGATAATCTCGAGTGTTATTTGCAGGATAGACTTGATGCTGGACCGATGGAAGGCATGTTCTGGCTTAATCTGCCTGATGATCTAATGGCTGAGAGTCAGGAAGGGCATGAGGATTGTGGCCCCTTCTGTTTTGCCTTTGAATTGACGCGAAATAAGTTGATTGTAGAGTTACTTGTCCGCAGCCGAAGCAATATGCATTGTTCCTGTATTGCCCATGCGACGGCTGAACAGCGTGGTTTTGTCTTATCGTTTCTGGATACGATGTTGCTCGATGAGCATATACGCGCCTGATGCGGTGCGGATGGCGGAACTGGCCTTCTGGGTTATGATGCTGTTTTTTAATTTAAAGGGGATCCCCCATGGAATGTAAGCGGTGCGGCATTTGCTGTGAAAAAGGTGGGCCGATTCTGCACCATGAAGACCGATCCTTTTTGCAGAAGAATCTCGTCACCCTGGACCAGCTTCGAGTCATTCGCAAAGGTGAGTCCGCGTTTAATCCCTTCACGGATCAGGTTGAACCGGCAGAGGTGGAGATGATCAAACTTGCCGGTCCGGGAACAAGCTGGGAATGCCCGTTTCATGAAAAGAACGGCGCGTTGTCCGGGTGTTCTATTCATAGTGATCGGCCGATGGAGTGCCGGCTCTTGAAATGCTGGGATACCAGGACTATTGAGGCGGTCGTTTTTAAAGACTGTTTGACAAGGTTTGATTTGTTGGGGGCGGATAACCCCCTCTTGCCTGAGATTCTCGCCCATGAGGAGCGCTGTGCTTATCGTGATGTCTGGTTGAGTCTCGATGGATTAAAGGGGAGTAGCCGTGAAGGGTGTCTAGGTCAAATTCAGACTGTTTTATCTGAAGATGTGCAGATTCGCGCAAGGCTTGTCGCGCGGTACGAGTTGACCTTGGCCCAGGAACTTTTTTATCTGGGGCAGCCGATGTTCAGGGTGGTCGAGGATTCCGCTCTCACCATATCCTTCAACAATGGAAAATTGCAGGTCTGTTATTCGGGGTGACGGTTCGGTCACTCTCGAGTCTGTTCTTCGATCCGTTTACTCGGGTCCCGGTAATATTTCATCCCCGCATTTTCTTCAGGTTGCATTTCTTCATTAAAGGGGTTGACCTCTTTTCCGGACTTGAAGCGGTATTTGATTTTTTCAAATCCGAAATAACAGAGGGTAATGATCAAAACAAA